>CAXHHS010000161.1:0-10425 GCA_964015645.1 uncultured bacterium | reverse complement strand
GATGCAATGGAGTCTCGTGGGCTCGGAGATGTGTATAAGAGACAGCACTTTTGGCAACGGCGTTAAAACATCGTTCTTACCTGAACCTGACGAATGAATCGCGAATTCACTCCAATGAACGGTTGGAGTTTCTAGGCGATGCTGTTTTAGACCTTGTCGTTACACATTTTTTATACACAAAATTCCCCAACAAAACCGAAGGCCATCTTTCGAAAGTCAAATCCGTTTTGGTTAGCAAACCGGTAATGGCGGATCTTGCCGTGGATATGTCGCTTGGCGAGCTGGTTTTAATGAATCGCGGGGAAGAAAAAACCGGCGGGCGGCAGCGCAAATCCATCATTGCTGATGCTTTTGAGGCGATTATCGGCGCTATTTACCTGGATTTGGGCTTGGATGAGGCCTCTGATTTTATTCATAAATACTTGCTCTCCGAATATAAGAAAATTCTCCGTAAAAGCCTTTATCGCAACTATAAAAGTATTTTGCTGGAATATGCCCAAAGCAACGGCGCAGGGTTACCGGAGTATCGTGTTGTGCAGGAATTAGGCCCGGATCACGCTAAAGAATTTGTAATTATCGTTTCTATCGGCAAAGAACGATTGGGCGAGGGGAAAGGCAAAAGCAAAAAAATCGCCGAGCAAGAAGCCGCCAAGCAAGCGGTAAAAAAGCTGGATTTGGAAGAAAAATATTGAAAGCGTAACGCATTCCCGAAAATGCGGAATGCAATAATCCGAAACATACAAAATTCGGTAGCAATACTTTACCATTGCGATGGATGTAAATGCGCTATATATTTGGCACTTTTTAAACCAACGATAGTTCTGTATAAAGGAGAAGTGGTTTGAAGCCTAACTGGATAATTCTTTTACTAATAATATGCCAATTATTATGGGCGCAAGAAGAACAGCGGGAGCTATTGCAACCCCCTTCCTCAACCACTAAAACATCTGTTTTTGATGTTGACGCCGAACAACTTCAACGATCAAAAGACCAAATCATACCACAACAGCAATTTTTAGAACAAGTTTTCGAAAAAGAAATTAATGCCGATGAATATATCCTGGGCCCCGGGGATCAGTTGTTAATCAAGGTATGGGGCGTTTTGGAAGCACAATATGTTTCTTATATTTCGCCGGAGGGATACATTATTATCCCCTCGGTAGCTGAGATTTCGGTTTCCGGTAAATCGCTGGCGGAAGGCTCGGAATTGATCGAAAAAGCGTTAGAAAAATCCTTCAAAAATGCAAACTTTTCGATTCGTCTTATTCGAATGCGGAAATTTCGAGTGTTTGTTGTGGGAGAAGTGAGAGCGCCGGGCACCTTTTTTCTGCGCGCTGTAGATCGGATCAGCGATGCGATTCAATTAGCGCGAGATTTAACCGATTGGGGAGACGAAACTCGCATTGAGATACGCCGTGAAACCGGCGAAACCGAAGTCATTGATATTAGCGAGTTTTATTTAAAAGGTAACTTAACGCAAAATCCCCTGCTGGAAGGCGGCGATATTATTTATGTTCCCAGGATTGACCTTCAGGGTGAATTTGTAATTATTGAAGGAAATATAGGTTCCCAGGGTATTTATCAGACACGCCATCAGGAAACGTTGTTCGACTTTCTAACGCGATTAAAGGCCATTAATCGCAGATCAGATGTCGAAAATGTGATACTTTTCAGAAATGATAGCCTTAAAACCTTCAATTTATTAGAAGCAAAATCCGGTGCTCGCACTGAGGTATTAAAAACCGGGGATAGAATTCGCATCCCCAGCCATCGTAACCAGGTGTATGTACGGGGTGAAGTTTTTCAGCCCGGGCCATATCCCTATTTAGCGAATTACCATGCCCAGGATTATGCTGGTAATGCCGGGTTGTTAGAAACATCCAAAAGCTTGAAGAATCTCTATGTTATTCGTGCGGAGACCGGCGAAATAGAAAAGGGAAAAAAGGTAATCGTCGAAAACGGAGACGTTGTAGTAGTTCCCCGAAAAACCCGGGAAACCTGGAAAGATATTTTATCCATAGTAACCCCGATTGTTAGTGTTGCACTTTCCTCCTGGGCGATTATTCGCACGACCAGATAACGATATAGCAGTAAAATGAGAAGAAATTTATGATAGATTATCTTGTAATACTTTTAAGGCGTAAAAAGTTGATTATTATCAATACTTTAATCGCCTTTATCATATCAATCCTAATAAGCCTAACTTTAACCAAGTGGTACAAATCGACCGCAGTTATTATGCCGCCCGCTAAAGAAGGATTCGGCCTCGACCTCGCTATGTTAAATTTGCCTTTCAGCCCCGGATTAGGCGGGGATGAATCGGTTTTCAAATATTTATCGATATTGAAGAGTCGATCGATAAAGGAAACGCTTATCAAAGAATTTGATTTAATGCAGGAATATAAAGAAGAGTTTTTGGAAAAAACCTTAGAGGCTTTTGAAGAAAATATCGATATCGATGTTACCGAAGAAGGTGCAATTGCTTTGAGTATTTATGATCCAGATCCTGTTAAGGCGCGAGATATAGTTGTTCGTTATTATCAGTTATTGGATAGCATTCATACGGTTTTGTCTGTTGAACGAGCTACGCATAACCGGGTATTTTTAGAAACACGGGTTGAAGATACCCAACAACGATTGAAATTCGCAGAAGAAAAATTTCGCGATATGCAATTGCAGACTGGTATTCTGACGATACCGGAACAAATCGCCAGTGGCATCCAATTTATTGCGGAATTGGAAGCGAAAGCATTACAACTGGAAATTCAATTGAGTTATTTGGGAAAAATAGTTGATAAAAAATCTTCCAAGTACCGTCAGGTTGAACAGGAATTAGCAGAATATCGAAAAACCTTAGGGGATTTGAAAACCGGTGGAAATTCTCATGATAAGCTGTCGATTTTACCGCCTCTCTCAGAAATTCCCAATATCTCTTTAAACTATTATCGCCTTTATCGTGATGTTCAAATTTATAATAAAATTTTAGAATTTGTGCTTCCACAATATGAAAAAGCACGTTTGGAGGAAGCGAAGAATATTCCGACAGTGCAGCTTCTGGACTATCCGCAAGTTGCGGAATTGAAGGCAAAGCCTAAAAGAGCTTTTGTCGTTATAGCAGCTACCTTTTTGTTCCTTGTCCTATTGGTTACTTATATTATCACAGTAGAGAAGTTAAAGCTATTAGCTAAAGAAAATCCGGATAAACATAAAAAGATTGATTTTATTTTAAAGAATTTGAATCCCTTTCGATTGCGCACTAAAAACCCGGCTAAATGAACTCCACGATAAATGAAGCGATTGAAAAAAGCACCTTTAGAATACTGATTTTATATGAAGTATTCATTTTTACAGTTTTTGCCATTACCGGAAAAGTTTTATTTTTTGCAGTATTAGCACTTCTGCCTTTAGTTTTTCTATTACTCGTCCCTTCAAAAATTAATTGGGTATACCTACTACTTTTTTACATCTGTTTTTTCCCTACCGCAAGCTGGGGCTCGCGATATGAATTTTTTGTTCATCATGTATACCCGCCTGTTATGATTGGTTTAACTGCGGTCATCTTTTTTTTCTGGTATTTTGAGTTTCTCGATAACCCGTATCGCCTTCTTCGCAGCAATATGGACCGATTAATCTTGGCATTATGGATATGGATTATTTTTTCCATGTTTACGGGGTTAACAAAAGACTATTCAAACTCTTTTTTATTTCGAGAAGCTGTATACCTTTCATTATATCTTACATATTTCATCTTCCGTGATATTTTTAGAAATGTTAAGTATGTTAAATATATAACAGTCTTTTTCGTTATCGTTACATTTTTGGTTTCAATTCAATACATCTTATTGTTTTTTTCCGAAGCAAATATCATTTCGCTTATCTTTAAAAGAGTTGTAACGCAACAAACCCATATTATCCTTATTGGCTATTTTATATTGCTAAATATTATCATATTTCATAAAGGAATATGGTATCGCTATGGTGCATTAATTGGAACTTTTCCTCATATATTGGCAATGTTTTTCTCTCAACAAAGAGCCTTATGGGGAGCGGCTGTAATAGGTACGTTTGCTTTAATTTTTATCAATGGAAAACGCAATTTCTCAAAAAAGACCTGGATATATTTGTGGATTGGGTTTGGAAGTATAATTACAGCGTTAATATTTTTACTGATTTATGTAGAAGAATTAGTTGGTGGCTCACTAATTTATACTGCATTTAGAAGAATAGAATTTATTTTTAATCTGCAATTTGATGTTTCTCTAAATGCTCGGATTGCAGAGATAAAAGTAGCCCTAAAACAATGGGAAGCATACCCAATATGGGGAACCGGTTTAGGAAGTTCAATCACTCGTTTTGCTAAAATGGGAATTTCCAATATTGTTGATAATTCTTTTGCAAATTACCTATGGAAAATGGGAATAGTGGGTTTAGCTATTTACATAGGAATTTTATTGAGCTTTTTTGCCATGGGAATAAAAACTTTAAAAACATCCGAAAATATTTTGGAAAAAAACTTTGTTACGACTCTTTTAGTCGCTTTTGGTTCTTTATTAATTGTTGCATTAACGAATTCTTCCGTATTCATTTATCGATTTAATATTATATGGGCAATGATTTTTGCTGTTGTTCACCGCTATTATGACCAATACACAGGGCCGGATAATGAACATCTGCATAATAGGTAGTTTGCCCAAACCGTATGGCGGTGTTTCAACACATTGCTATTATCTAACAAAAGAATTGATAAATCTTGGAAACGAGGTTCTTTTTTTAGATACTAAACCAAATAAAGACAAAAAAATACCGGAAGGGCCTCAATACTTTGCCTTTCATCAACATAACATTTTTAATCTATTTATTTATTTTCTAATAAAACCCGTCTTGTGGAAATTTTTGTTTCAATTGATCGGGACCTTAGGATTATCAAGAGTTAAAAATATTCAATTCGCCTTATCCCTAATATTAAGTCTTGGAAAGATTTCAGAGAAGAGAAATATTGACGTGATTCATTCGCATCACGCCAGTATTCGCTCCCTCGGCGGCTTTTTATTTTCACTTCATCATTGTATTCCATTTGTAATAACAGCACACGGCGCGGAGGTTACACTGGAAAAGAATTGGCAAAAAGAAAAACGCTTAATAAGTTATTTATTAAAGAAAAATACTCATATAGTAACGGTTTCTAACTTTACCGGCGATATGCTAAAAAAAAGAGGGTTTCAGGGAAAATTAAGTGTCATTCCAAATGGAATTGATACCAGCGAGTTTGAAATGGATGAAAAAGAAGTAATTACGATTGGCAATCGATATCAAGTTCCTGAAGACAAAAAGCGTATCTTATATTTATCATCTTTTAAAGATTGGAAAGGCCCGGATGTTTTTTTGAAAAGCCTGGCTCTCCTGGATCAACCATTTCACGGTATTATGATTGGAAATGATTTGGGATATTTAGAAACCTGCAAGTCGTTGGCAAAAGAACTCGATATTGCCGATAAAGTAAATTTATATACGGATCTTCCCTTTAAAGACATCGTTGCATTTTATCGTCTCGCAGATGTCTTTGTTTTTCCCACCAAATTGCCTTCGGAGGGATTCGGTATTGTTGCATTGGAAGCAATGGCATCTAACACTCCGGTGATAGCTTCTCGCATTGCTGCTATTCCTGAGGTTGTCCGGGATGGATTTACAGGATTACTGTTTGAGCCGGGAAATTCAAATGAGTTAGCAAACAAAATTAATCAATTGCTCTCGGATACGGGTTTATATCGAAAACTCCAGGAAAATGGGATACGAGAAATTCGATCATCTTATAATTGGCAAACCATTGCAGAACAAACCCTGAACGTCTATCAAAAAATAAAATGAATTCTAACCCTTTTGTGGTTTTATTTAAACATTCCTTGATATATGGAATCGGCCGGGTATTAGTAAGTTTAACGGCTTTTATCCTGATGCCGATTTTTACCAATCCCAAATTTCTATCGGTAGAAGCCTATGGAATATGGCAAATTTTAAATATTACATTGACGATACTGGTTGTTGTCTTAAGTATGGGAATGACCACTACTTTATTTCGATTTTATTATGACACGAAAGAAGCGAATGCTCGGAACTCTATCAGCAATACAATTTTCTGGCTGTTGTTGATTTCATCTGCTTTGTTTGTAATTCTAACGGCTTTTTTAATTCAACCGTATATTCTTCCCTGGCTGCAAATTGATGATTCGATTCGAGAATATTTGATTTGGATTGTTATGATCGCAGCTTTACAAGTTGTAAGCATTGTTCCCTTAAATATTTTGCGTGCGGAAGAAAAACCCTGGATGTATGTCTTCTTTCAAATTGCTCAATTTGTACTGCTATTAACGTCACTTGTATTTTTTATCGTTTATTTAAAATGGCAGTTAGAGGGTATGATTTATGGATATGCATGTGCATTTTTAGGGAATTTACTTTTGCTTCTATTTTCATATCGAAGGAACATAACGTTTCAAATTGATTTTTCCATTTTAAGAAAAATCTTACAATTCGGTTTACCACTCATTGTCTTACAATTAGGTGGATGGATTCTTTCGGTTTTTGACCGCTATCTTGTCGGTTATCAACTTGGTTATGCTGATGCGGCAGTTTATGGCGTAGGGTATCAATTTGGGATGGTGGTTAACCTGGCGGTTATTATGCCGTTTTCGGTTGCCTGGGGGCCATTTTTATTCAAGGTGTTTAGACAACCTGATGCCAGAACCGTTTATTCCAAAACGTTAAATTACATTACTTTTATTGCGCTTTATGTCGCTTTTTTAATCGCTACATTTAGCAAAGAAATATTATTCCTGTTCACTAAGTCCCCGGAATACCTGGAGGCGCAGGGCATAATTGCAATGGTGGCTTTCGCGTATGTTTTTTATGGCATGTATTACGTATTCACAACTGGTTTAAATGTTACTAATAAAACTTTCTATTTTCCCTATATTATTTTATCAGTATCCGTTTTTAACATCGTTGCTAACTATCTGCTGATTCCTTTTTTTAATATAACTGCACCGGCAATAATTACAATTGCTTCTTATGCAATGCTGGCTTTCTTAACCTTTTATTACTCCCAAAAATTTTATCGAATTTCATTCGAGTTTAAACGAATAACTATACTGCTTTTGGTCTTTATTGCTTTTGGTTTTATAGGGTATTACTGGAAATATGAGAATTCATATATTTTCTTTACAGTAAAATTTTTGACCGTATTCCTTCCGTTTGTAATTCTCTATTTATTTAATTTTTTTAAGGCTGAGGAACTACATTTTATTAAACATAGAGTGCTAAAATTGTTTTATGGATGAATCACTGTTAAATAGAAGTATTTCCCGCCTGGAAGACTGGCTGTCAAAAAACGGGTTTGCCGGATTGGATCCTTATACATTACAGGCAAAACTTTATGAAACGGCATTTTATAAACGATATGGTAAATATAAGCTGGTTAAACATTTGTTTTTTCGAGCCTTACAAATTTTCCCGGAATATTTATTACCAATCTTAACCCCCAAACCGGAAATTAATGCTAAAGGGTTGGGGTTATTGGCACAAGGATACTTGAACCTGTACGAACTTGAGGGCAAAAAGCAGCATTTCCAAAAAGCCAGTGATATTTTAAATTGGTTAAATCAGAATCAAAGCACAGGTTATCCTGGGTGTTGCTGGGGCTATCCTTTTAACTGGCAAAGTGATATTTTTATTCCGGCAGGAACCCCCTCCAGTGTGGTAACAGTAACCGTTGGATATTCATTTTTACAAGCGTATAAAATATCTAAAGATGAATCATATTTGGAGGTAATAAGGGGAATATCGGAATTTTTAACACAAAGTTTAAATGTAAGCAGGCCAGCGGAAGATGAAATATGTTTTAGCTATACTCCGGTTGATAATAAACACGTTATAAATGCCAATCTATTCGCCGGCGATTTTTTAGCGCAAGCGTCAAGCATTTTAAAGGATAATAACTTATTAGACACCGCTAAAAAGGTATACAATTATACCGTTCGCCGCCAAAACCCGGATGGTTCATTTTATTATTACGGCCCGGAGCAGGTTGCAACGCCAGCCCTGGTTAAGGTGCTAAAAATGATCGATCATTACCACACCGGTTTTGTGCTTAGAACATTGCAATCGCTTTCTCAACAAGTGACCGGAAAAAAAGAGAATTCGGCCGTTGAGAAGGGAGTTAAATATTATTTGGACCATTTATTTAATGGCTATATCCCTAAACATTTGCCGGATCGAAAATACCCGGTAAATATTCATTCCGTTAGCGAAGCTCTCCTGGTTTTAAATCAATTTAAATCGTGCCCGAATGCGAAAGACAAATTGGAAGAATTATTGCCCTGGGCAATAAACAATCTTCAGGATAAAAACGGTTATTTCTATTATAACTTTTTCCCGTTTCGCCGGGTAAAAATCGCCTATTTACGATGGGGGCAGGCGTGGATGTTTTATGCGTTGACGCAAATTAAAAAAGGGCCGGATATGGAATGAAAACAATCATCTTCTTTCAGGCCAATATTTAACAATTTCCGCAAAAGCACTGGTCTTATTCGGTATACCTAATTTCTGATCGTTTCTGACATAAGGTGTATACATTCGCTTTCCCAATTGCCAAATATCCCGATCGAACTTGGATAACTCCATCCAACCCGCTAAAAAATATCGCTCAATTGGAATAATTCGCCGCTTGGTATCTCCATCGACAAAAGTGGCAAGTTTGGTATTCGGAATATCTTCTTCAGAAGTTTTTAAAAGCCTGGAATGTCCCATTTGATATAAAAATGTTCGAGCATATCTCCCCATGTTCTTATCGGAAAATTCTTTAAAGTTATCATCGCCCGAATTGTAAATGGCGTTAAATACCATAAACGCATTTATGTCCAACCGGGCATGGTTCAAATCTTCCGGTTGATTGTAATTGATATCATAATCTGTCGATAAATAGTTCCAAACATAAGCATTGTCACGAACTTCGATTTTTGAGGTTTTTAAAAACCAATCTTGGGTGTTCTTAATAATCTGGTAATGGGAATTGCTATTATTATACTGATCGTGCCAATATAACAATTCTATAAACGAAAATACCATGTTAAAGGGGTAGATGCGATTGGTATTTGCTCTTTCTGCAAGATGTGAATCTTTCCAACTTAACCAATAACAGGAGTCTTTTGGCCATAAAATTGTTTTTGTTCCCGAGGGAACCTCGCCGTAACTATTCTTTTTATCGTTGTCTATCCATTTCCGGATAATATTGTTTACTGTTGAAAAGTATTCTTTTCTTTTCTCATCATAATTACCCATATGCTTTACGGCATTACAAAACTCCATTATCGGAACAGCGATGTTGGCATCATGTAGTATATAATCGGTATATTGTTGCACGTGAACCAAATCGACATCGATAGTGGAATGGTTCTTGTTTAGAAGTTTAAACGTTATATTAGTGTTTTGAGTTCTTTCATCCGCCAACCCCGTTATTACAAAATCCTTTGTGTAAATTCTATCCCAATCACTCGTCTCAATAGAAATATCATCGGATAAAGTTTCTTTGCCATTTATTAACAGTTGAAAAGTTAAACTGGTATTTGGTTGTGCAGATTTTTTCGCAAAAAATAGTAGTCTTAAACCAATATTCGTTCGATTACTCTTTTCTATACAGGCATTTAAATCCCTACTTTTTATCGTTTGCATTATTGATGCGTTTTGGGGTAAACGGGCAAAATAATTAATTTTTTTATCAGCCGGGTAATGTGAATGATCTTTGTGCCTGATAAGATAATGATCGATATTGGCTTTTATTACTTCGCCAGAATTTGCTTTTAAATGGTTTGCTTGATTAAAACGCCAGGCAACATTTTCTTGTTCAAAATCGAAATTTTTGAGCAGGGTGATTGAGTATCTTGCAGTTGACCACGATTTTCCGGTATTCTCCTGGCTTTTGTTATTCCAAAAATAGGGATCAAAAAAAACATCGCTCGTTTCAACAAATTTATTTAGAAAAACTTCATCGTTTGTTGCTTTATACATATCCAATAATGCTCGTAAATGCCAGCCAGATTCCCTTAAATAATGTGAGGAAGAAGTCCATCCATTCGGCGTCGAGATATTGTCAGGGATGATCCAGCTTGTGGAATATTCTCTTTTCTTCCACTCAAATTGATGCTGCTCTAAAAAATATTGAGCCCATTCTGCCAAATCGGTTTCTTGATTCGAATCGTTTTCTCGATTAGTGTCAGTTGGCTGCGTTTTTGTTTGTATGGAACAAGAGATAAATAAAAAAGACAGCATGGGAAGGAGAGTTGCGATTCCGATTAATTTTGTTATGAATAATTTAGATATATTTCTCATTTTTTCCATTCTCTTGAATTGTAGTTTTCTATCTTAAATCTAAAT
>CAXHHS010000160.1:0-10446 GCA_964015645.1 uncultured bacterium | reverse complement strand
AATTTTAGTGTTGGTAAGTAAAGCCATAACAGGTGTTGATGAAAGAAACTGAATCCTCCAAACCTACTTTAAAAATCCTCATCAAACGCGGCTTGCAGCGAAAATGCCCGCAGTGCGGGCGGGGTGCGTTGTATAAAAAATGGATCAGCATGAATGATAATTGCCCGGAATGCGGATTACAATATCTGCAAAACCAGGGCGACCCCTGGGCCTTCCTGCTGTTTAGCGACCGCTTCTTCTTTTTACCGATTATCGCAGCGATTTATTTTAGCACGCTGCCAGGAAATTCGATTTGGTTGTATATTATATTTGGGGGAATTGCGCTGTTTTACATCCTCACCATGCCGCATCGCTACGGGTTTTGTGTAGCGCTGGATTATTTTACGCGGATTCGCTGGGGGGATTTGGCGGAGAAGCGTTCGAATATTTAAAATTCAGCGCTCATTTATTTTCCCAATAGATAGAAGAAAAACTCAAAAAAACTTATGATAAACATCCTGTTAAGATCAGCAGACGGGGCCACCTTTTTAGTCACACCTAGTATCTTTTTCAAAGAAATCCGGAGGTACTCCAATTAATACAAAAGTAAAGTTATTGCACTTGGGGTCATGCGTAATATTAACTGTTATATTGCCCTTATTATCTATAGAACTAATAGTGCCTTCGCAGCCCGCTTTACATGGCCCCCGATCTTTTACCAGTCTTACTTTTTGATCAACTTCAAACATAGATAATCTCCTCTATATCTTTTTATATTTAAAAATTATGAGCCAGGCTTAAAAAACTCCTTATGAGCTTTAAGCATTGACTGAAGTCGTGATAAAAATTTTTGCCTATCTTCATTTTGGTAAGTATCACGCAACAGAAGTAGATTTTGACGAAGGTTTTTTATAGCTTGCATCCGTACAATCCCTTTACGTTCTACTGCTGCCTTAGTACGTGCTAATTCTTCTGATTCCGAGAGCTGTGATTTTTCTACAGCGTCATCTGTTTTTTTACCAGGCTCTGCTATTTCAGAAAGCGGTATACCGGTTGAGGCGCCAGCAATTGAAATTGCTGCTTGTGCTACAGCGCGCGATACTTGTAACTGTCCCTGAATAAGTGCTGCAGGATTATTTTCGCCTTGTTGAATACGAAAAGATATGGGTGTATCTCGAACAAGAATAACTGAACTGTTCCCCTCGGCTAAAAAATAAGTTTCGCTGAATTCTTCATTCCATTTAGACTCATTCTCGGAAGCAGTTACTATTCGCCATACGGGATCGGCCGGATCTTGAAGTCGATCTATTTGACTATAAAGAAGGCTCGAAGAACGAGTAAGCTCATTTAAAGATGTCATCCCTCTATCTCCTAAACCTATTGATAGTGGAACTTCTGTTGCTACACTTGCCACGGCATCAATGCTTTCCTTGAGTTTCCCAGGTTCCATTTCAACTTTTACAGATTCTTTTAGCTTTAAACTAATATTTTGGACATTTTCATAGCCTTTTGAATTAAGCTCTTCTAACTTCCTAGCCAATTGATTTACACTCAACCGAAGTTCTTCAAACTCTTTTTTGCCTTCTTTATTGTTATCAAGGTAATTTTTAAGATTTTCTTCACTAATACTGGAGGCAATTTTTGGCCAAAGCCCAATAAAGGTTGCTTCAAAATTAGTTTTTAGAGGCCCACCCAATTTACGCAGAGAGTCGGTAACAGCATTAGCGCTTTCCATAAGGTTAATCTGAGCCCCTAATATTTCTGCATCGGTTGTTAAACTTTCGCTATCGGTGGCACTTTTTTCAAGAATTTGTTTGTAAGCAAGCAGTTTATTGCGAGCAAAAGAAATTTCAGCTTTAACGCCATTTGCCTTCTTTAAAAGTTTTTCTTTATATTCATCTAAATATCCCTTAGATGCTTTTAGCTCTGTAGGATCATAATCCTTACCCGTTGTTACCTTAGTTGTTATAGCGTAAATTGCTTTATAAGTATTAAAAAGTTCATTCGCAATGACTGTACGATCCTGTGTTAGTGAATTCGTTTCAGCTTCAGCCATATTAAGACCTTCTAGAAAACTTGCAGTTTTTGCTGGCGTTAAAGCTACCAGTGTAGAAGGATCTTCTTTATACAGATCTAATTCTAGTTTCAATTTGGTTGAGGCACAATTGCAAAAAATGATAAACGCACTTATAACAATAATTATTTGCATTCTCATTATAATCTCCTACGGTTGCATACTGTCAAGTAGGTTGATTAGGGTATTAATTTCTAAAATGGCTTCTTCTTTTGTGGCATTTGGATTTTCTGCGATTGCAAGAGCTTGTTGAATTTGCGAGTGTATAAGCGCGTCGCCCAATTTGTCAACTTCCTCCACAGCCTGCTGAGCAGCTATTTCATTTTTGACACGCTGACCTACCACGTTAGAAAGCTGATTAATTGCAAGAACAGTTTTTTCATTTTCTGTAAAGTTGGCGATTCTGCCAATTACCTCATCAGGATTTGATGAAAGCATAAAGACCAATTTCTCATCTGCATGATGAATAGCAACTCCCAGGGCAGGGTTGTATTCAATCTCAAATCCTCCCATAAAAGGTTCTATACCCGTTCTAGGATAGGCGAGTATTCTTCTTCGAGCATTGAATAAACCTATTAACTTAGTTTTAATGGGCTTCGCTTTTGAGGCTTCTTTTAACCATGCAGCATTGGTAGAAAGTATTTTTTCGTTAATTTGCTCTTGTAATTTGTTCCGAACTTCTAAGGCTTTGACCCCTCCAGCCGATGAAACATCACCAAATAACATATCTAAACTACGAGTAGGGAACCATCCAGAACGATACTCTGCCTTCCCTAACTTGGTTTTGGCTTCTACTTTAAGGCGATAATAATTTGTATTAGCTCCATTAGGGACTGCAAAGTAATGCAATTCCTGAACAGTCATCTTTCCTAGAGAGCATGAAATAAATAACCAAACCGTAACAAACAAAAAGATAGGGATTTTATAAAGAAAATAAAATTTCTTCATAATAAACTTCCTTTCAATTTTCCACTAATCGATGTTGTCAACTCTCTGCTTCTACAAAAAAGTTCTTAATTAAGATGCTTATTATATAGAGGAAAGAATGAAAAGATAATACTCAACTATTTAATACTTTTTCCGCTCCAACGCATCCAGCGTTAAATGCAGCAACTCATCCGGGCGATGGGTGATTCCGAACGCTTGCGCCGGTACGCCTTTGGAAGGATCAGGCATTCCGACATAAAAAATGAGCGGAGCACGATCTTTTTGTTTGGCATACTCCTTTAAGAAATCGAGGCCAGCAGTAGATTCTTCGCCGCGGGAAATATCGGAGAGAATAACATCATAGTTGTTCTTTTTGAGCAGGGCAAATGCATCTTCCGAGCTTTTAGCGGCTTCAATGGTTACGTTCAGTTGCCGGAACATTTTCTCTTCATTCCGGTTATTGGTTGGCTCATCATCAATCCACAAAAAGCGGGCATCTTGAAATATTTCCAGGTGCTTTTTTACCCGGTTTAAAACTTGCTTTTTATCTTCTTCGGAAATCTGAACGTCGAACTTTCCCTTGTAAGTTTTTTCTGCCAGGTCGATAGCGGAATTCAACGAATCCTGCACAAAGGATAAGGTTACGCCCATCACTTTCAAGCCGGTTAAATTTGGCACCAGCTCATGGCGAATCGGTTTGTAGAATAAAATTACCAGGACAACAACCAGCAGAAACCACAAGAAAGCGGGGATTAGTTTGACCAGTTCGACGATCACTTTATCGGAAAGAATATCCATTGTTCAGCTCCTGTTTTTAAAACCGATGTGATAGATTCAGTATGTAATTCGCAGCAATATAAAAGAGAAATAAAAAAGATTCAAATGGAGATTTTAGAAGGGGTTTGGTGTCAAAGCCAGGCTTCACTTCCCTCAAGCTAAATGAGGAATATACCTGAAACTGTTAGACGTCTCTCTAAACAAATATCTGAAAACCTGACAACAATCAGGCCCTTTACTGACCGCTATCAGGGATTTTTAAGCCTTTCGGCTTATAATACATTAGGACAAAAAATATATGATTCCGGAATAAATTCTCCCCAGGAATTACATGTTTACTTAGGCTCTGCAGACAGAGATAGTCATGGAATAGACGATCAATATACTTTCTGGCTTTTGGATATAGATGATACGTATAGATATTTAAGTGCTCCCTCTGGGCAGCGGCCTTTGTATTACCATGTATATGAAGATCCACGTTATTATTATGTGCAATACTGGTATTTTTTTAATATGAATGACATCTCCTCTCAAACTGCGAATAACTCATGGCATGAGGGAGATTTTGAACATGTTTCAATAAAAATTAACAAAATATTTGAGCCGACTCTTGAGCCAGTTTCTGTAAATTTCTATCGGCATGAAGGAGGACGAACAATACCAGCGAGTGATTGTTGGTGGAGTTCTTCCAATAGCCTCAGCTATTCGGGTATTCAACAAGGCTACGATCCTTCTCACACCCATTTACATATTTGGATCGCAGCAAATGCACATGCCTCTTATAATAGATACGACAAAGTTTACCGTATTACAACACAATCTCCTGTAGATCCATGTCCATCTTTGGATAATGAAGACTATAAAGATAATGTTGACTATGATCCAACCGGATATGACTTATATTTTGAATACGATTTTTTAGATAAACTAGGAGAATTCTCGGAATCCCCTCTACAACAAGCTTCCAATGGCGGTTATTATCCTTATGCACACAATTATTACTGGTTTGAGCATTATGAACCAACCAAATCAAGTAAAGTATGGCTAACTTATGCTGGCAGGATAGGTAATTACTGGGGAGAAGGGTGTTTAGGTATTGGCTATCAAAATTCACCTTCGCCAGCCATGCCCGTTTATGGTACAGATAGCCATGAATGGCTGACATTTACTCAAGCTACCGGAACGCACGGGTTTGGTAATTTGCAAGAGGATAAGACCTTTTTCGGGATTGAATTTGTTGATGTACAAATAACATTTGTACCAGATGATCCTGATGGTGATTGAAAATTTTGACACGATTTACATCTTGAAATTTGTTCAAGAACATAGGATTTGCACAGTTATTCTTAATAATTGTGCAAATTGCGGACTTATTCATTTCACATAAAAGTGGTCAATGGTTATGAAATTTTATATCTATTTGCTTCTAATGTTTCAAGTAGCATTTTCTCAAACATTTTATTCCTATAAAGACTTGTTTTCCTATCAGTCACAATATTTACCCCATCAAAGAAATGGATACACAAAACAAGGTTTCTTTCAAGAATTAAATTCATCCTTCTATATATTCAATACCAATAATAACCTTGGTAAGGATTCTTGTTTTTTAGGATTTAATAAAAATCGCAACATACTGCAAGTTGAAGGGGACTCTAATGACAGTTACCGAAAATGGCTTGAACACGGCCTGATTGGATCTGTTGGTGGAATGGCTTTGGGATTTACTACCAGCCTTCTGGTCAAAGAGAAGGTCAACCCCGGACTTCATATCGGCGCCACACTTGGCGCTATGGGCGGTTTTGGGGTTTATAAACGGAAATCAAACTATCCGTTTTCCGTTCCCAAAATGATCATCGGAAGTGTACTGGGCGGAGTTACCAATTATGTTTTTCTGAGAGAAAAAGATATTTTTACCTTGTTTGGTGCAGTAATACTTCCCCCCATAGGTGCAAGTATTTTAATACATTTGTAAATAAGTCAGATAAATGAGAACATAGTAGAATGAATCGAAAAATGTTATTTATTTGGCTGTTAATGTTTTCGTTAATTTATGCGGAAGAACCGCTCAAATACGGTGTAAAAGTAGGCGCAGGATTATCTTCCGCGCCTTTTAGCGATAAAGACAATCTATTGTTGTCAGGAGAATTTAAAAGCCGGGCAGGTGTAAACTTTGGCGTAATATTGAATCTGCCGTACAGCGGCAACCTGAGTATTTACAGCGAATTGGAATACCAGGCGCGGGGCAGCAAGGAGGAAATTCTCGTAACGGTTGGGGGTGATATTCCCGATCAAACTATACCGGCAAACCTGGTTATTGTTCAGGACAACCTCTTCGAATATCTTTCCCTGGGTTCCGGAGCGCGATGGACGTTTGGTGCCAACGGATTTCGTCCCTTTGTCAATACCGGTATTTCGCTAAACACGCTGCTACGGGAGGATTCCGGTTTCGGTGATCTCAATTTTGATACCAAACGCTTTGTTTGGGGATTGGAATTCGGCGGTGGAATTGTTTTCGCCATATTATCGCCGGGCGAACTTTTTGTGGAAATAAAATACGACCTGGATATAACCACTGCCCTGGAAAGGGATCCTAACTTGCCCATTGAATTTGATATGAAACACCGTTGGTTGAGCATTTCGCTGGGGATTATGCTGCCTTGATTTGGAATAAAAAAAAGAGTAGTGTTTCAAAACGGGTGTTAATTACTTCAAAACCCTCATATAACATCAAACCCGGAAAGACCTGGGATTTGTTTTAACAGGGTTATTGGTGACGCCTATTTTCTTTACTCTCGGCGATGAGATTTTTAACCGGGATCGGCATAAAAATCTCACCGGGAAACCTATTTCAATAAATCCATATTTTTCGTCGAAAGACAGGGAGCATTGGTTTGGGATAGCGATGAGATTCTAATATTGTATTAATAGTAGTTTCGATATCCAGTTTCCGCTATGACTATCGGTACGAACTGTTCCAAGATTTTTTTGATAAAGGCGTTTCTACCATCGGTTTTGGTATCGATTTAAAGTACATCTCCTTGCATTACGGAGAGTGGATTGATACGGATAATGTGTCGCTTATAGAGACAGATTATCCGTATCATTAATGTAAGGATTGGCGATATTCGGCTCTAAAATCTAAGCGATAGCGGTAAACTAATGGCGAGCATTTTTTACTGTCTCAAAAATTATAAATCATCTTAACCTGCCCGGTGGTACGATATCGGATATCATCTCGAAAATTGATTTCGCTCGTGGAACGTTTGGAGTCGTTTGTACGATCAGATGCGTAGGTTATAAACAAAATAAGCCGCTTGCTGGCAGGGTAGGAAATCGTTAGGCGTGGGGTAAAACCGCGAAACTTACGTACTTTTACTAACTCGCGGCGAGGATTAATTGACCATTCATCACGGTACAAAAAGCTAATACCGGGCGCAACTTTTAATCCCCAAACATCGCTGTGTTCAAAATAAAGATTAATAAAATGCGCCACTTTTTCAGTTGTCGTCAGTTGCGAAAAATCATCCTGAAAAAAAGTGCCGTTATCATCTAATTCCAAGCGGTAAAAATTCTTTAGCGCTAAATTCTTTGTAAGTTGAATGCTTAAGGTGTCATTGTAGGTTAATCTCCGAAAGACAAAGCTTCTCACCTCCGGGAAAAGTTCTTCGAAATCGAACACTGTGAAATTTGATAAAATTTTTAACTGGCTCCAATGGCGAATGCGATTATTTACACGATGATCGAAGGCCGCAGATAGTTGAAATACCCGGTTCCAGTTATTATTTGAACTACGCTTGGCGCGGATAAAAATTTGATGATTCAAATACACATTTGCTTTTATAACAGCACTAAAATAAGGGCTAAAGCGATGGCGAAAACCGCCGTCAAAGACGAATCGTATTTCATCACGATCCAGGGGAGTAAACACTCGCGTATTGGATTCGGATACAAAATTCGGCGAATTATATTCGAATTTGGTATAGGAAAGATTACTCCACAAAAAATTATTAGCCGATGGTGTGTAGCTAAGGCCAACCAAAAATGCCGATTGTAGTGTATTAATATCCGTTTCATCCTCAGGCTCATTATTATCATCTTTTTGAGAAAATACCGTACCGATTCTAACCCGCCATGTTCCCAACGCTAAAAAATACTCCAACCGGTTTTCCAATTCCAATTCCTGCCGCCGCCGGGTCGATGTTTGGAGCGGGTTATCCTGGCGAATGTCACGATCTCGCAAACTGGTAATAACCGAAAATACGGAATTACCCGCGGGATAATATTGAAGCTGGTTGGTTAAAAATCGCCCGCTAACCAGTACTTGTTCTACCGGGTTATTGATGTTCGCTTGCGGTGCAATGTAATTACGATTTTCATTATATTGAAACCCAAGCCAGAGCGAATCGCGGGAAAATTTCGAGAACTGTTTCGCCCAGCTGGTATACAATGAATGTTCCTGGTTAGTGCGCCCGGGAAATCCCCGAATTTCACTATTTAAATTAGTATCATTTAAATAGCCGCCCATATCCAGGCGTTTGGTGTTAAAACTCGCTTTCGCATACCATCCGGCATCCTGGTTGTTAAAGGCTTCTTCCAATGCCAAGCCAAATGCCGGTTTAAATTGCACCTTCGGATGTATCGGAATAGTAATTCCCTGAGCGATATGGTGCTTATTGAATTGTCGCGAAGCACTTTCATCGGAAAAAATACGCGACGCAACTTCCGTTCGAGTCGTAAATTTTGCGCCAAGCGGGTTATCCCAGGACATTTCAAGGGTATTCTCGTCGCGCCATTTATCGCCGGTGGAAGATCGTTGAAACAGGGAGGCCAGGAATTGATTGTTGAATGTAAAATTCGACTTTGCCCCGGTTTTTAAAGTAAAATCCAGGTTTGCCCGCCAATTCCAGCTAAAAAATCCTTTCCGAAGATCAAGCTCGTAATAGGGGTGGGGTTGAGCAGAGAGAGATGAGTTGATAGTTAAAAAAACGAGAATTAGAAAAACAAAAAAATTTGTTCTACTTCTCTTCCGGTACAACCTGGTAAATTTCTTCGCTATTTTTTTTGAGATTGTATTTTTCCCTGGCAACACTTTCGATGGCTTTCATATCTTTTTGCAGCCGTTCAATTTCTTCTTGCAGTCGCTTATTTTCCACTTCCAACTTTTCTTTTTCGATTAACAATTCGTTTCGTTGCTGGTAAATGGTATAAAGGTTAATAATGGATTTATTCCCGGTAAAAAATACAAGTGCCAGGAAAAGTAATATCACTCCCAAAATCCAAAAGGGAGCATTTTTGATTTTTTTGAATTTTCGTGTAATGGATTTTGTTTTCATAATACTTTGGACACGCTCAAGCATGACTGTCAATCCAAACTGCGCCGTCTGTTGCAACCTCTTTTTTCCAGATCGGCACAATTTCTTTCAAGCGATCGATTGTGTATTTGCAGGCTTCGAACGCTTCCTGACGATGCGGCGTGGCTACGGCGATGACGACGGCAACATCGCTAATATCCAATACGCCGGTGCGATGGGAAATTGCCACCTTGCGAACATCCCATTTTTCTTTCACCTCATCGACAATTCGCTGAATCATTTTTTCGGCCATCTCCGGGTAAGCGTCGTATTCCAGGCGATTGATTTCCTTTCCCCGGCTAAAATCTCGCACTGTCCCTAAGAACACGTTTACCGCCCCGCAATCCGGCGATTGCGCAGCATCGATAATTTTCTGAATGTCGATTTTATGTGGTGTAATTTCAATCATTTTATCTTTTTTACCCCCCGCTAACCGGCGGAATAATTGCCACTTCGTCGCCATCTTTTAACAACGTATCCATTTCCGAATATTCCATATTAACAGCAACTAAAAAGCTGTTGAGTTCTTTGAGTTTTGTAAAATCGCTCTTCAATCGCTCGACTAATGCCTGCACGGTAGCGGATTCCGGAAACTCCATTTCAATTTCGCTTTTTCCGGCAAGTTCTTTTCCGAGGGCAAAAAATTTAACGTTAATTTTCATTTTACCTGTTCCATTTTTTCGGCTAGCCAAAACTCAACCAGGGCTTCCGGGGTTGTTTTTTCACGGCTTGCAATATCTTTCAATCTCTTGAAAGTTTCTTGATTAATGCCAATATAATGTTTTTTATCGAGTTTAAATTTGACCTCGACTTCTTCAGTATTTTCAAATTCAATAAGACTGTGTTCATCCCAGAATTCCGAAGCCTCTAATACCGTCATTTCTTTCGGAATAATCTTTTTCTTATTTTTTTTGTTATTTTTTGCCATATCTCTTTCTTTCAATATGGTTCATATCTCGCGCTGAAATAATTAAAGCACGATTACCTAATTTTTTGATGTAGAAAATCGACAAATATCGCCCATCTTCTGTTCTACCTAATGCATTATACACATTTTCACCTTCGATCCTACCTTTCTGATTATAAAAATGCCGTGATTCACACGACTCTAAAACCTCCTCAACCTCAAAAGGCATAACTCGATGTTTCCAGGCGAGTTTTTCCAGAATTTGATCCAGCCAAATTATTTCCTGGAAGATCAGCAATTTTACCTCTTATTTAGACTCCAATAGAAGCGGAGATCGTGTTCCAACCTCCCAAAAAATATAAAGACAAAGCACTCGCATGTCACTGTCTCTTATACACATCTCCGAGCCCACGAGACTCCATTGCATCTCG
>CAXHHS010000159.1:0-10459 GCA_964015645.1 uncultured bacterium | reverse complement strand
GTAGAGAAAAGACCTAAACCGGCCAGCCAAATTTCACGGGCTTTTTCGGATAAGGTGTCTTGAAAATCTTTGGTTTTTTGAGTCGTAGCCATGACGATCTCCTTTTTGTTTGGTGGTTTGATATTTGATAAATTTTATGAACTTTTTGTTTCTTCTTTTTCCGAAGATGTCGTGTTGATTTTATCCCCAATCGAACTAATCATTTTTTCTAGGGAAGCGATTCGCTGTTTTAACTCTGTCATATCATCGGACTTCTCTTTGTTAAAGAGTTTGTTTAGAGTTTCGGGAACCATTTTATCAATCCCCTGGCGAACCTGTTTGATACTATCATCAATCAAATTATTGCTCCAGCGGATTGCCTCGTGCAATACTTCCGAAGACAACGGGTTACGCCCTTTTTTGCCTTCTTCGAAAATCACCTGTGTCAGTGTTTGCGCGGTGATGTCGGCATTTGTAGCATTATCAATAATTTTTACATCAACACCGTCGCGAATTAACCCGGCAATTTCCGCCAGGGATACGTATTTTTTATCCTGCGGATCGTATAGTTTTCTGTTTTCGTAACGCTTAATAATTCTGCTCATTTTCACATCCGGTTCGTGTCTTATTCAACCCACCAGAATTATAACACATCGCGTCACAAATGTCAAGCATTTTTTAACGCAGTGCGTAAATTTTTTCTCCATCACAAAAAAAATCACTTAAGAAATTTATTTAAAATATTATTTTTATACAATTTATGTGAAGTTAACTATTTTTGTCTTATCGTGTCATTTTAAGCATTGATTTTTTGACGCGCTACATCATAAACAAGAATTTGAAAAAAATATTAAGCCTTGTGGCCGCCAAAGCCGCTAACCCGGTCAAAAAATCAGGAAAATCATTTTGGATTGATTGGTGATTTTTATACCTTAACGAAACATGTAACAAAAAACAGGTAATTCTCCGGATGAGCTGTTTTAAACATCTGCCTCTCCTACTTCCCTTCGCAATATTCTTCTTAATAGTACAAGTCTTCGCGCAACAGCGATTGCTCCATTTCGACCATATTTCCGTTGAAGAGGGGCTTTCTCAAAATGAAGTCAACTGTATTTATCAAGATCGGAAAGGATTTTTGTGGTTTGGTACGGAAGATGGATTAAATAAATATGACGGATACCATTTTACCAAATACAAGCATATTCCCGGCGATACAACCTGCTTATCTGATAACCGAATTCAGGCAATTGTGGAAGACAGCGATGGCATTATTTGGATTGGAACCGCTGACGGGCTTAACCGGTTCGACCGGCAAACAGACCATTTTATTCAATACCGGCATGAAACGCAGAGTTTACATCATAATGATGTGCGAGCAATTACGGAAGACCGCAACGCTATGCTTTGGATCGGCACAAAAGGCCGGGGGATAACGCGCTTACCGTTAGCAGCCATTAGAGGCGATACACTTTCGCAGCCTGCAAATACAACTTCCGATGAAAACAATCAAACGGAAATGCAACAACAAACAACAGTTGCCCATTTTTTCAATGACCCCAATAACCCCAACAGTTTAAGCAATGATAATGTTGAAGCGATTTTAGAAGATAGCCGTGGCTTTTTATGGATTGCGACGGACAACGGGTTAAACCGTTTTGACCCAACAACGGAAGATTTTTTTCATTACGGCCATCAACCCGATAACCCTAACAGTCTTGTTCATAATATTGTAGAACGGCTTTATGAAGATCGCAGCGGATCGCTTTGGATTGGCACCGGTAGCGGTTTATCCAAATTCGATGCTGCCAGCGAAACGTTCACCAATTATTTGCCTGAGCCAGCTGATCCCGCAGATTTAAAAAATTTAATATGGGCGATTTTTGAAGATCAGGCAGACACTTTTTGGATCGGTACCGTTGGCGGTTTGGCAACATTTGACCGTGAGCGTGGGACGTTTGATTTTTATCATCATGAAACGGTTTACGAAAACAGCATCAGCCATAACGTCATCAATAGTATTTTCGAAGATCGTTCCGGGGTGTTGTGGATTGGTACGGATGGCGGCGGGCTTAGCAAGGTTAATGTTCGAAAATCGCAATTCAGGCATTTCCGCCATGTGCCCGGCAATCCCAATAGTTTAAGTTACAATACTATATCCTCCTTTTGCGAAGATCGCAATGGGGCAATCTGGATTGGCACCATTGGCGGCGGTTTGAATAAGATGATATTGCCAACAGCGAATGGGGAAACTCCCCGGGAAGCCCGATTTTACCACTACCGCCACAATCCGAAAAATCCCTACAGCCTGGGACACAAAAGTGTATTATCGATTTGCGAAGATCCTTCGGGAGACTTGTGGGTGGGAACCTGGGGCGGCGGGTTGGATCGGTTTAATCAACGTAGCGGCATCTTCAAACATTACACACATCAACCGGGCAATTCGCGTTCTCTCAGCGATCCCGACAATGAAATTTGGGTGCTTTACAACGATCGCCAAAACCGGCTTTGGATTGGCACTGATGGCGGGCTGAATTTACTGGTTCGCCCGGAGAACCAGGTTACCCAAACAGCTTTCGATGGATCCGCGAACGAAAGCGAACATTTTGTTTCCTTTCAACATGATCCCGGTACCTTGCAAAGCCTTCGCCACAATCGCATTCAGGCGATTTATCAAGACTCGCGCAGCAATGGAAAGCGGCTATGGATCGGAACGCTGGGCGGCTTATCGCTGATGGAGTGGGAACACTCACCGCAGGAAGGCGTGCGTTTTACCCATTTTCAAAACGATCCCCATAAAAAAAACAGCCTTAGCCACAATGGCGTGATTACGATTTACGAAGACTCGACCGCCGGCGTTTTATGGTTGGGAACTCTCGGCGGCGGCTTAAACCGTTATCATCTCGAAACCGGGGAATTTACTCGCTATACCTCGAAAGATGGATTGCCCAATGACATTGTTTACGGCATTTTACAGGATGATGAGGGATTTATTTGGGTGAGCACAAACGGCGGGCTTTCCAAATGTAATTTAATGCCGCGCTACGGCGTTCAATTTCACAATTACGACGTGAACGATGGATTGCAAAGCAACCTGTTTTCCCACAACGCCTATCTTAAACTGCGGAACGGTAAAATGATGTTCGGCGGCGTGAACGGCTTTAATATGTTTACCCCGAAAACCATCGAGCAAAATTATTACGTGCCGCCGGTTGTCATTACTGCGTTTAAAGAGTTTGATGAAATCGTGAAACGCGACATCTCAGACTCGTTGACATTGCAGCTATCGCACGATGAGAACTTTTTTTCCATGGAATTTAGCGCGCTGGATTATAATAAGCCCGGCAAAAACCGCTACGCTTACAAGTTAGAAGGGTTCGACAAAGAATGGCGGTATCGCGATGCCGAAAATCGTATCGCCAGCTACACGAATTTGGATGACGGAAAATACCGGTTTCACGTAAAAGGCTCCAACAGCGATGGCATTTGGAATGAAAAAGGGTTATCGGTTCGCATTGTCGTAATTCCACCGCTATGGAAACGCTCCTGGTTTCAATGGATGATGGGATTTGGCATAATTCTTTTGGCAACAACAATTTATGGTGTGCGGCTTCGCAGTGTGCGCAAACAAAATGAATTGCTAGAAGAACAAGTCAAAGAACGAACCGCTGAACTCAGTCACAGCAACGAGCAGCTCGAAGAAAAAACCAGGGAATTATCCGATACAAATTTGCGCCTTCAAGATGAAGTGGTAGAACGGCGCAAGGCAGAAATAGCCGCTGAATCTGCGAATAAAGCGAAAAGCGATTTTTTAGCCAATATGAGCCATGAATTGCGCACGCCGCTAAACGGCATTTTGGGATTTGCCCAAATTCTTAAAAAAGATAAAAATTTAATGCAAAAGCAATTGGCAGCCATCGAAACAATTAAACAAAGTGGCAAACATTTGCTAACATTGATCACTGATCTACTGGATATATCCAAAATCGAAGCCGGTAAAATGGAGTTGATGTTAAGCGAATTTCAACTTCGGGAATTTCTAAATGCGATTAGCGGCATCTTTAAATTTAAAGTCGCGGAAAAGAGAATTACCTTTGTGGAAGAATTTGATGAATCGCTGCCGGAAGCGGTTATGGGAGATGAAAAACGCCTGCGGCAGGTGTTACTGAATTTGATTAGTAACGCCGTCAAATTTACACCGGCAGTTTCTGCTTCCGGTGAGACGGGAAAGGTTATTTTTCGCGTTAGGCGGGTTGATGCCAAAATCTGTTTTGAAGTGTCAGATAACGGTATCGGTATTGCGAAAGATAAATTAGAGGAGATTTTTCTACCCTTCGAGCAAGTAAACGATAAGCAAAATTATACCAGCGAAGGCACCGGGCTTGGGCTTTCCATCAGCCGGCGATTGGTTGAGTTAATGGGCAGCGAATTAAAAGTGAACAGCAGCCCCGGCAAGGGCAGCACGTTCTGGATGGATTTGGAATTGGAGGAAATTACTCAAGCGGTGGCGAGAAAAGGAACCTCCGATAGCTCGCCCTCGGAAATAATCGATCAACAATCAATTCCTTTTCCGCCGGGGGATGAGCTTGAAGCGATCTACAAATCCGCCAAAATCGGCGATATTAGCGGCATTATGCAAACGCTGGAAAAAATCGAAAAAATAGATGACCGCTACCTGCCTTTTTCAGAAAAAATCCGTACATTAGCCCAAAATTTTGAAGTGCTGAAAATCCGGGAGTTGCTTGAAAAAGGGTGACCACAGATTACACAGATTACACAGATTGATATATTGGAAATCAAAATGGGATTTTTATTTGAAGAAGAGACTTATAAAGTAATCGGTGCAGCTCAGAAAGTTCATCAGGAATTAGGAACAGGGTTTTTAGAAATTGTTTACCAGGATGCCCTGGAAATTGAATTTCAACGAAGGAGCATTCCCTATAAACGAGAGTATCTAATGGCCATTTATTATATCGATGTAAAACTTAACCGAACATTTAACACCGATTTTTTGCGCCTTGAAAAAATTATCATTGAAACAAAAGCAACTAAATCTTTAACCGAGGGATTCTACGCTCAAACATTTAATTATCTCAAAGCAACAAAGTTAAGACTTGCCTTATTAATCAATTTCGGTGAACCACAATTAAAAGTAAAAAGAATCATTAGATAGAGATTTATTAATCTGTGATAATCTGTTTAATCTGTGGTTAGAATTGGAGTCATAAATGCAACCCGAAAAAATAGAAAATACCATTTTAATCGTCGATGATAACACCACCAATTTAGGCGTGTTGTTCGATTATTTGAAAGATGCCGGTTTCCGGGTGCTGGTAGCGCAAACCGGGGAGGCTTCCCTGGAGTTGATGGAGGATGTTATTCCCGACATCATTTTGTTAGATGTTTTGATGCCCGGCCTCAACGGTTTTGAAACCTGCGAGCGGATCAAACAAAACGAGCGCACCAAAGAGATTCCGGTAATTTTTATGACAGCCGTTACCGAAACCGTCGATAAAGTGAAAGGCTTCGAACTCGGCGCCGTCGATTATATAACCAAACCGATCCAGCACGAAGAAGTGCTCGCCCGCGTTAACACTCATTTGACGATAAAAAATCTGCAAAATCACCTGGTGAATAAAAATGAGGAATTAGCATCGGTGAACCGTAACCTGGAGCAGGTAGTGCGAGAAAAGACGCAGCAGCTCGTGCATAAGGAAAAGGAAGCGATTATCGGACGAATGATCCAGGGAATTGTCCATAATTTGAAAACCCCGCTGGCGGTGATTCAAAATTCCAATACAGTGATTCAAAAGAAGCTGGAAAAAACGATTACGGAGGAAACGTTAGCCTCCCTGGATGAGCGCAACGCAAAAATTTTAGGATCCATAAATTCGGACAGCCAGTTAATTGATCGAGCGCATGCCCAAATTATGCAGATCGTCAACAACTTGATGACCAAAAGCCGCATGGATCAGCAGCAAGAACTAACTCCCCTCAATATAAATGATTTGCTAAAGCAAGAATTTGACTTCCTGAAAGCCAACCCTCAATTCAAGCATAAAACCGAAAAGGCCCTCCATTTAGATGATACCGTCCCGAAGATTTCCTTAATTTACAGCAACGTTGCCCAGGTTGTGGAGAACCTCATCAACAACGCCCTGGATGCCATGTGGAAATCGGAAAAAAAGCAGCTAATTATCACCTCCCGCCAGGATGATGAAAATGTATATATCGATATCCGGGATAGCGGCTCCGGTATTCCGGAAGATAAATTGGAAACGATCTTCGATCCTTTTTTCACTACAAAACCAGCCAAAGGTGAAGAGCAGGAAGGAGAACCCACCGGTACCGGCTTGGGATTGCACACCTGCCTGGAATTGCTAAAACCGTTTGGCGGAAAAATTAAGGTAAAAAGCGAGATCGGCAAAGGCAGTACATTTACAGTGGTGTTACCGAAGTAGTGTTCACGTTAACACTATTTTATCCACCGGAGGCCGGGTCCTCCGCCTCTGGCGATGGCGGCGTATCATCCTCAAGATTTTCCAGGTAACCGGCGGGCAGCGAGACTTTTTGCGGCGCTCCATTTTTACCCCGCGGCGTTCGCAACGCTTCTACCGGAAATGGCTCGTTGCCATCAATGGCAGAAAGCGTTTTTTCCAATGATGTAAACGAATCAATTTGCATTAATCGGGCACGAAGCGTGGGATCGCCGGAAAAATCTTTGATATACCAAATACAATGTTTTCGGAACGTGCGAATCACATTCTTTTCTCCCATCCAATCGCAAAGCAAGCGGGCGTGTTGCAGCATTATTTCCGCTGTTTGTCCCAATGCCGGCGGGGGTTGCGGATTGCGGTTTTCAAACACATCTACCAAATCGCGAAACAGCCAGGGGCGTCCCAGGCAGCCGCGCCCGACAACCACGCCATCGCAGCCGGTTTGGCGCATCATTCGCAGGGCGTCGTATGCTTCCCAAATATCGCCGTTTCCTAACACCGGAATCGATGTTACCGCTTGTTTTAACCTGGCGATGTATTCCCAATGCGCTTCTCCGGAGTAAAGCTCTGCTGCGGTTCTGGCATGAAGCGCTACGGCGGCACAACCCTCTGCCTCGGCAATTTTTCCGGTGGTTAGATAGGTCTGATAGTCGTCGCTGATACCAATTCGAAATTTAATGGTAACCGGAATTTTAGCGGCATTTTTAACCGCAGCCCGTACCAGGTTGCGAAGTAAATTCGGTTTTAATGGAATTGCTGCGCCACCGCCTTTGCGAGTAACTTTGCGAACCGGGCAACCAAAGTTGAGATCGATATGATCCACCCGTCCTTCCGAAACCAACCAATTAACCGCTTTACCAATATAATAGGGATTAACTCCATAAAGTTGAATGCTGCGCGGCATTTCCCCCGGGGTAAAAGTGGCTAATTTTAGCGTGTACGAATGCCTCTCTACCAATCGCTGTGCCGTTATCATTTCGCTAACATACAGCCCGGCGCCAAATTGGCGGCAGAGCGTGCGAAATGGCGCGTTGGTAATTCCTGCCATTGGAGCGAGTACCACTGGCGGCCAAATTTCCAATGGACCAATCTTTAGCGGCACAAACTCTCCTGGCTGTGCTACCGGCGTGTCTTTATTAAACTCACTGCGATAATTGGTTTTCATCTTGTAATTTCAATTACAGTTTTTCCTTTAAGAAATCCGCACCCTTATAAAATTAATGATTTAGCTGTGAATTAAAAACAAAGATCGAAAATTACCGGAGCTTCCCTCGGTATTTACTCGCTGGGATAATTGGCAGACGGAATTCCCGAATTCAAAGTTTTTGAAATATCCTTAAAACAACGAGGAAGAAGATGCTTCAAAATATTCTTGCCGCAGTAATTGCTGGTGTAATTCTTGGTAGCCTGAGTTTAATTTGGAAAATCGTTTTAATTTTATTGAGTAAGGGGCAAATACCCTGGCGATCACTTGGTGCTTTTATCTGGCGAATCATTTTAGTCATCACAACAGGTTTTGGCCTGGGGACATTATATGGTTTTACATACTGGTATTTCATTAACTCGATGATTGGAGGTAGGATATACTTTATCTTTTGGGCTATATTAGGGACGATTTCGTCGTTACTCTGGTTCGCCTTCCGGTGGAAAGAGACCAGAATTGAAACAACCCCTGTATTGCTGCATAAGTGGGTAAAAGATCTGGCTCAAAACATTGTAAGCGTTCAACCCCTTACCTTTACCTTTGAGAATATTGAAATGATTTGCTTACATGATCAAGCAGCAAACAGGATGCGGGTAATGTCATTCGTTAGAGATGCTCAAAAACTTCCCCCCGAAAAAACTAAAGTCCTATTGGATTCTCACTTCAATTCAGCATTGGACGCCCATTATGCGATTTATAACAATAAATTAATGGCCGTTTTTTTACATCCACTGAAAAGCTTATCAGAAGAAGATTTTGCATCCGCTTTAAATCAGATTGTTAATCTAATATTAACATTCAACAAAGAGCCTAAAGGCGGGAATCTGAGGTTCGTTGGCGGAGATGCCGTTGATTCGTTAGATTCGGAGCAATAAAAAACGCTCTTTGGTTATCTCTTATCGCCTCGAATATCATATCCCGGGCTGAAATAGGAAGTGCGGTACTATTTCGTTTGTAAATGAAAAAAACTTTCAAACCTCTTCCCACCTTGTTTTCCCATAACCCCATACAAATCCTCGCCTTTTGCTGGTCCTTTTTGTGCGCGCTAAAAATGAATATCTAAAAATTGGCAAAGGCGAATACCTGCGCCTCAACAACGACCCCATTCTTTGGGCCATGTTCAATGCCATCAAAAAATTGCACGCGCAATTGGAACAAGAAAAACACAAAAATGCTGAATTGAAACAGCAGGTTAAAACGACGTTAAAATCATTAAACCAAACCAGTACTGTTCGGCCAGCAAATAATTAGGCCGTTTCTGATGATACCATTTAAAAATACTTGATGCCGAATTCTATAAAGTTTACCCGGTATTGCAAATTATCCTTTTGTATAAGTCGCTGAACCAAAAAGATAAATCGACTTTCTTTCGGTATGACTTCCGGAGTTCTTTAAATATCTATTAAACAAAGAGTTACAATAAAAATTTGTTTATGGCATATAATTTGAAAACGGTTATTCGGCGGATATAAAATTAACAAGCGGAAGATACGGCACTTTATCTAAATGAGGAGAAAATATTGCGTATAAGACCGGGGTTGTTGGAGAAGGGGAATTGTTTTTAGCCCGATTAATTTAAAAAAGATAGCAAAAAAGGAGAATAAAAATGACTGATTTTAGGAAAAATTTACCTCAACTCAATGGTGATTTATTTCTCACCGATGGCGGTATCGAAACGACACTTATTTTTCATGAAGGATTAGAACTGCCATACTTCGCTTCATTCGATTTATTGAAGACCCTGAAGGGGAGAAAAGCATTGCGAAATTATTTCGACACTTATGCCCATATCGCCACGCAGCAGCATACCGGTTTGATTCTCGAAAGCGCCACCTGGCGCGCGAATCCCGACTGGGGAACAAAACTCGGCTACTCTGCCAAAGCGCTGGAAACGGTTAACCGGGACGCTATTGAAATGCTGGTTGGCATTCGCGAAGAATGGCAGAACGGCAATCCCATCGTGATTAGCGGTTGCGTTGGTCCACGCAGCGACGGCTATAGCCCGGAATTTCAAATGACGGCGGAAGCGGCAGAAAAGTATCATTCGGAGCAGATCGCTGTTTTTAGTGAAACGGAGACCGATATTATCACCGCCATTACTATGACCTATTCGGAAGAAGCGATTGGTGTTACTCGCGCTGCCAAATCGGCTGGGATGCCAGTGGCAATTTCTTTCACCGTAGAAACCGATGGCCGGTTGCCCAGCGGCCAGGCTTTAAAAGACGCCATCATCCAGGTAGATGCGGAAACCGGCGGCGGGCCGGCATATTATATGATTAACTGCGCCCACCCCACGCATTTTTCCGATGCTCTAACAAGTGATGAAAGCTGGCTGGAGCGCATTCACGGTTTGCGAGCCAACGCTTCCAAATGTAGCCATGCGGAGTTAGACGAAGCGACGGAATTGGATGATGGCAATCCTGTGGAGTTAGGCCAGAATTATGTGGCATTAAAGAGTGTGTTAAAAAATTTGAATGTAATGGGTGGCTGCTGCGGCACGGACCATCGCCACATCGAAGCGATTGGCGAAGCTTGCAGGCCGCTGTTTTAATTGGGGTTGTGGCGACACAATGTTTTTGATTTTAACCTTAAATGATAAAGGAGAAAAAAGTGAAAAAGCCAATTTTAATTCTCGTCTGTGTAATGATTTTAGCGGGTATCTTCGCCATAAATTCCGCCTGGGACACAACGCCGGCTGAGGCACAAGTTCCTCAAACGCAACCAGTGGAGCAAGTAACCAACGATTCGCCTAAAACAGTTGAAGTGGAGAAAGCTGTTTATC
>CAXHHS010000158.1:0-10484 GCA_964015645.1 uncultured bacterium | reverse complement strand
ATGCATTATCAGCGGCAGAAAGACAACAGCAGCTTTCCCAACAAAAAATAGATTTTATTAACGCTTTGTTAAAAAAGAAAGAACAGGCGTCTAAATTTGAGGATTTGGTCTTTATTTACCAGGAAATAAATAATTATTTGAGAAGCAACTCCCTTCCCGGTATATCAGCGATTATTACAAAACATAACAACCTGTTTCATCAATGGAAAGGGATATCCAGGCAACGCTATGCATCCAAAAACTTAAAGCTTGCTGAAACAGCTGATAATATTAAAGAAGTGCATCTAGAAATTGATCAACGAGTAAATGACTTTTTAGGAGAGCAGAAAACCACCAAACAAAAGGCTCAAAAGGACATAACTCAAACAAAAAACAAGATGCAATATTTACAAAACAGCGAACCTAAATTTGCCGAACTTCTCAAACAATTTAACGATAATGAAAGGCATTATAAGGACCTTTCAGCAAAATATAACACTGCAAGAGGGCAAATTGGCGGGGATAAAAATTGGGTAAGGGTCTTGGATTCCGCGAAACCACCCCAAGCACAAGCTAAAATTTTGTCAAATTTTCAATTTCTGTTATTAAGTTCTCTACTGTCGGTGCTGGTTAGTATATCGATCTTTTTGGTGCCGGTATACCTGGATAAAACTGTCAAATTTCCGGAGGAAATTGAACAAAAATTTGAGAACCCGGTTTTAGCTGCCATTCCCTTCCTGGGAAACTTTCAAACAAGCAATAATGGCTCTGCTCATTATGCGAACGAAATTACCTCGAATGGTTTTCCGGGTGGGGAGGCCATTCGCCATTTGCGTATTTTATTATCACCGGCAAATCAGCAGCAGCATGTCGCCATTTTAATAAACAGCCTAAAATCGAATGAAGGTAAATCATTTATTGCCAGCCAATTAGCCATATCTTACGCCCGGGCCGGAAAGCCAACCATATTGATTGACAGCGATTTACGAAATGGAGTACTGCATGAGCGATTCGGGTGTAAACAAAGCCCCGGTTTAAGCGATTTTTTGGCCAGCCAGGGCCATATTGATAGTAAAATGATTTCAACCATCATGCAAAAAACTAAAATTCCCAATTTGTATTTGATTGCTGCCGGTAAACGCCGATCCAACCCTACCGATACTTTGGAAAGCCCGCGCCTGGATGCATTGAACACAGTAATACAAAAAAATTTCTCGGTGGCTATTTTTGATTCTACCGCTTTTGACCAGGCCCCGGATGTATTTGTTTTAAAACGGCTTATTCGAGAGGCATTAGTCGTTACCCGCTATGGGGTTACCAACCTTCAAGAATTAAAAGAAAAGATCAACAACTTTTCTGCCAATAATATGAAGGTTCAGGGATTTGTACTAAACGCAATAGAAGAAACATCCGAGGCTGATTATTATAAAATTAGAGCGGCCTATCCTATTTCCTCACAGAAACAATTCAGTTAATCCCGATCTAATGATTAGAATTTTTTAGCATTAAGATGGTGTCTTAACGTTGAACTATAACCAGCTCCACAACATTGCCCGAATTATTTTGTTTATAATGATAAGTGTTTCCTTTAGCAATTTAATAATCCTGGGTAAGCCGCAAAAATTCATCTTTTTTCCGTTTTTATTTATCTTCGTATTTTTAGCTTTTTTTTTAAGAAGTAAAGATAAACACATACGGCCAAACTCCAATCGTCTTTCGACGCCCCTTATCATTTTTCTCAGTATCGTTTTTGTCACTATGATTATTCGCGGTTTTGGATTACAAATATTCGGCAGTGAAAAGATTAACGGCTTCCAGTACATACAATTAGCTTTATCTGCGCCGCTGATCTTCCTTCTACCACGGGTCGATATTTCCGCAAAGCAATGGTACTATGTACTTGTCGCGATGTGCATGATAGGTTTTTTGCCCTTAATTGCAGCAACCGGTCTGAGACTGGAAATGATTCCGGAATACATCGATATATATTCTTTGATTGATTTAGAGCAAGATGCAAAATATTTAAAATCGGATTCAAACATAACCGATATCAGAAACTTTAGCGCGAGAAACGCCGGCAACCTTTTTTTTGTTTTGGCTTTGCTGAAATTAAAGCCAGCTAAATTTGATGTGAGAACTTGTATTGCTCTACTCATATCATTACTTATCACTGCCTTATCCGGGCATAGAGGTCACATCATCATTCTGTTGTTCATGCTTGTTACCTTTTTCGTTTTAAAGGGCGATTATAAAAATGTACTGTTATTTCTATTGGCGTGTTCGGTTATTTTGCTGATGACTCCCAATCTTGTTCAGCTATTACCTTATCCAATACAAAGATCTCTTTCCTGGTTGCCATTTATCGATGTTTCCGAATATAGTCAATATAACGCACAAGATTCAATCGACTGGAGAGTGTTAATTTGGCAGTATGGTTTAAAGGAGGTGCCAAAGTATTGGCTTGTCGGAAAAGGGCTTGCTTACGATCCCAATAGCGTACCTTTTTTTTTACCGGAACATTTTGCCTGGGCAGTCCGAACGACAAACTATCACAATGGCCCTTTGAGCATATTGATAACACAGGGTGTTGCCGGATTCATTTCCATTGCGGCTTTTGTAATAATCGCCTGCAAACGACATCTCCAATTTTTACGCCAGCAATGGAATTCTAACCTGCTAAAACATTTTCATCTTACAATTTTCTCTCTTCTGCTGGCCGGAATAATTTCCTTTAATGTGATTAACGGCCACATCGCCGTTAATTTGCCAAAGTTTTTTTTCCTGTTTGCAATATTAGAAGGTTTGGTGGCAACAGACTGTTGTAGCGTAAAAGCGTCTTATAAACTTAATATTTTTAAATCGGGGAAATTAAAAGCGTTGCGATTACAGGTTAAGGAAAGATATTAAACAAACAATACAAATGGTAAAAATTGAGAGAAAGCTAAATGAATTTTTGAAGCGGAGATTATTTAGTCGAATTAAATCCCCTAACTCAAGATTAGTTGATTATCTTGAAAATACATCATGGCTTCTTCTAGAGCGGATTGTCCGAATGGTAATTGTGCTGTTCATTGGCGTTTTAGTCGCTCGTTATCTTGGCCCTGAAAAATTTGGTTTATTAAGCTATTTAGTGAGTTTTGTAGGGTTGTTTTCGATGGTTGCAGGATTAGGGCTCGACCAAATTCTCGTAAGAAATTTAGTAAAAGGAGAAATCAACAAAGATACCTTATTAGGTACGACATATTTCTTAAAATCGTTGGGGGCCAGCGGGGCGGTACTCCTTATACTTTCTCTATCCTATCTGTTATCAATTGATTTGGAAATCAGAATAATGATATTGATAATTTCTGCTACAATGATTTTTCAAGCATTTGATGTAATAGATTTATTTTTCCAATCAGAAGTAGAATCTAAGTTTGTTGTTTTTATCCAGTTTATCAATTTATTGATTTCTTCAACTTTAAAGCTCGCTTTTATTTACTTTCAAGCGCCATTGATCTGGTTCATTTGGTTAATTCTTTTTGAGAGCCTTATTATTGCTACAGGTCTGCTTGTTATTTACAAATTTAAAAATTTTTCAATTTATAAATGGCGATATAATAAAAATATTGCAATAACTTTACTTAAGGACGCCTGGCCCTTGATATTATCGGGCATTGCTATCTCTGTCTATATGAAAATCGATCAAGTTATGTTAAAGGAAATGCTTAATGAGGAAGCTGTCGGAAATTATGCCGTAGCCGTTAAATTAAGTGAAGCGTGGTATTTTATCCCCAGTGTTATTACAAGCTCCCTTTTTCCTGCCATTATAAATGCTAAAAAAGTATCCGAGTCGTTTTATTACGAAAGAATTCAGAAGTTATATTATCTGATGATTTTACCTACAATATTAATTTCAATAATAACATCAATCGGAGCGGATAAAATTGTTACAATATTGTTTGGAACCGCTTATAAGGAAGCCGGGCCGGTTTTAACGATTCATATATGGGCAGGTATTTTTATCGCTTTTGGATTTGTAAATGGAAAGTGGATAATTGCCGAAAATCTTACAAAGATTGCCTTGATGCGTAGCGTATTAGGAGCAACCACGAATGTTATAGCAAATCTTTTTTTAATTCCCCTATGGGGAATAAAGGGAGCTGCCGTGGCAACATTAATAGCTTTAGCTTTTTCGACCCATTTCGCATTTATTATTAATAAAAAGTTGCGGGTAATTTTTTATCAACAATGTAAATCCTTAGTATCCTTTTACCGCTTGGTCAAATAATTATTGGAGTTAATGAATGAAAAAAGTGGGAATTTTAACGTTTCATGATGGCATTAATCACGGTGCTTATTTACAAGCTTATTCATTAATGAAAACGGTCGAAAAATTAGGATTTAATGTTGAAATTATAAATTACAAAAATCGACATCACTGGAAAAGTGAATATAGAGCTTTTTTAATAAGAAAAAATGTGATTATGATATTGTTGAATTTATATAAGATTCTGAAATTTCGTAAAGCACAGCAAAAATTTAAATTAAATCCCCAAAATCTCTTACTCGACTCTCAATGTTTGTACTCAACTCCTTATGATGTTATTATTGTCGGTAGTGATATTGTATGGAATTTTGAACTCGATCATTTGGGTAAAGATCCTGTTTACTTCGGGCATAAATTAAATGCCCAGCGAATTATTTCCTTTGCACCGAGTTTTGGAGCGATAAATATTAATACGGAAGCCCCGGACTATGTTGTTGAAGGTTTAAAAAAATTTAGCGCCATCTCAGTTCGAGATGAAAATTCAAGGGTTTTAACAAAAAAAATTTTCAACCGCGATCCCAAAGTCGTTTTAGATCCAACATTTTTATATGATTTTAGAGATGTTGAAATTGAGCCTAAATTTGAAAAATTTCTATTGGTTTATGCATTTAGATTACGAAAAACTGAAATAGAACAATTAAAAAAATTTGCAGCGCTAAAAAAATTAAAAACCATTGCTATTGGTTATGAAAACTATTGGTGCGATAAAAATGTGATTGCTCTCGATCCGTTTGAGTGGTTGGGATATTTTAAAAAGGCGGCTTATGTTGCTACCGGCACATTCCATGGTACTATATTTTGTATAAAATACAATAAAAATTTCTGTATCAGCAACAATGATGCTATCAATAACAAAATTCTGGCAATTTTGGGTAATTTAAAACTCCTTAACAGAATACTGGCTGAGGATAATACAGCAAATATGATATTTAACGATACTATTAATTATGCAGAGGTGAACTCGAAACTAGAGCACCTGGTTAATGATTCGGTTCGTTATTTAAAGGAAGCGCTGGATGCTTAAAAGTGCCATTGAAAAAATTCTACCTGTGTTTTTAGTAAATAGACTAATAAAAATTAAACAACATGCCACTCTTTTGAAAAATTACATCTATGACAAAAAAAGATACTCTAAATATTCCGGTACTATAGCGCTTGATAGCCCAAAAAAACTTGAAGCTCGTTTAATAGCCAGTTATCACGTTTTAGAAAAAGGGCTATCCATGCCGGATCCACGGGAAGGATTCGGAAAAGATACAGCGTTATACTTAATTGGAATGCTCGACCACTACAACCAAAAAAAGTATGATTTAAATAGTGGCCAATATTTATCAGCAATTCAGGTACTTGATTGTTATATCGATTTACAAAAAAAATATAATTGTAATATGGATGATGTCGAAGCAGGATTAGCCAAGATCAGAAACGGTGCAAAGCCCACTCAAGGTGGATCTAAAGAAGTTACCAGAAACGAGCTTATAAACCAGTCAACCGCAAATTTTGAAAAACTGGCAAATTCAAGATGTTCAATTCGAAATTTTGATAATAAAGCAGTTGATTTGGACCTGATAAAAAAAGCGATAAAAATAGCCCAAAGAACACCGTCAGTTTGTAATCGCCAATCTGCCAGGGTATATATTGTTAAGGATAAAATAAATGTGGAGAGAATATCAAAGTTTCAAAACGGTAATAGAGGGTTCAGGCATTTAATCGACAAATTGCTAATCGTTACTTCCGATTTACAGGTTTTTGAAGGAGCAAATGAAAGATACCAGGGATTTATTGATGGTGGAATGTTTGCTATGTCTATTTTATATGCACTACAATATTTAGGATTGGGAGCATGTGCCTTAAATTGGGCCGTTACGAGGGAAAGGGATGAAGAACTAAGACAAAATGTGCCGATTAAAGATTCTGAGAACGTAATTATGTTTATTGCTGTGGGACATTTACCGAAGACGCTAAAAGTTGCTTTCTCCAAAAGAAGAGATGTCGACCAGGTTATTGAAATTTTATAAGATGAAAATTTTATTAATAAATACCCTTGATATAAATGGTGGAGCAGCACGGGCAACCTACCGGTTATTAAAAGGGCTTCGAAACATTGGTGTTGATGCTCATTTATTGGTTCAGCAAAAAACTTCAGACGAGTTTTTCGTAATAAAGCCGGAAGATAGTATTAGTAAAGTTTTTAATAAAATTTCCGGTACCCTTAATAAAAAGCCGGTCGAATTACTTTCTAGAGCCGATAATTCGGATAATTTTTCCATTCAATGGGTACCCGATAGACTGAATACTCACTTAAAAACGATTAGACCTGATATTGTTCACTTAAATTGGATTTGCGGTGGATTTGTAAAGATTGAAAGCATTGGCAATATCGATAAGCCGGTTGTATGGACATTGCACGATATGTGGGCCTTTACCGGCGGCTGCCATCACAGTTTGGATTGTATTAGATATAAAAATAAATGCGGGAATTGCACCACACTTAACAGCAATAGAAATAAAGATTTATCCTATTATACCTGGCAAAGAAAAGAAAAATCCTGGCGGAACCTGGACCTGAATATAGTTTCTCCAAGTAAGTGGTTAGCCAAATGCGCCAGTGAAAGCTCTCTTTTCAGCAGTAAAAATGTGTCAGTTATCCCAAATGGTTTAAATCTCAAAATTTATAAACAATATAACAAACGTTTCGCCCGGGAAGTTTTTGGACTTCCCGAAACCAAAAAGTTGATTATTTTTGGGGCAATTAATGCAATTAATTCTCCGCTAAAGGGGTTTTCAAATCTAGTGAGTGCCCTCAAAAAACTACATACCTCACCGTTTTCGGATAATGTTGAGCTTGTTGTTTTTGGTTCATCAAAACCTGAAACGCCTTTTAATTTTGGTTTTAAGACCCATTATATGGGCCATTTAAATGACGATTATTCTTTAGCGCTACTATATTCTGCTGCCGATGTGATGGCGGTTCCCTCTTTAAAAGAAGCCTTTTGCCAGACTGCCTCAGAGGCATTAGCCTGCGGAACGCCGGTGGTTGCTTTTAATGCAACAGGATTGAAAGATATTGTAGATCACAAAAGCAACGGTTACCTGGCAGAGCCCTATGATGATAACGATTTTGCAAATGGCATTAAATGGGTTTTAGCGGATCAAAAAAGATATCCCGAACTTAGCCGTAACGCCAGGCAAAAAGTGGAAAGAACGTTTGAAATAGATGATGTTGCAAAACAGTATAAGCGCCTCTACGAAAGAATGTTAAACAAAGCAGATTGCGCGGAGCAACAAAGCCGCAACCAAATGTGTGCAAATTTTATTTAACCGCGTGCTGAAATATCTATTGGCAAATTGGAACAGCATAAAATTCCCCTCCCTTCGACAAGCTCAGGACAGGCCTTATCTAAGGCGGGGAATTCTGAAAAAATCGAATTCGTGAGCAGCATCCTGAAACGCGGAACATTCAATTCAACATTCTGCATAATTTGTACTACGTCTTTCAAGACCTCACTAATCTTCTAAAAATCAATAACTTAAGGCAAGCCAAAACCCATTGAATATATGAAAAATCATCTTTTTAGAATTATATCATTAGTATTAATATTTAGTTTCCTGGCAATTGCCGGGGAAATTGGAATTAGGGTATATCACCACTTTAAAGGAAGAAAGATGGTTTTAGATAAGGAGTTGGGATGGCTACCCGGAGCAAATTATGTATTTAATGGAGAGAAGGTAGATGCCAGCGGCCAGACCTACTCTGTTACATTTCAAACAGATAACCGGGGATTTAGACTGTTTGGAAATCACCGGGAAGCAAATAAAAAAAAAGTTTTGTTTATCGGTGATTCGTTTACGCATGCTGTAGAAGTATCTAACGATAAAACCTATTATGGAATATTAAAAGATACCCTGCCAATAGAAGTTTTTGCATTTGGAGGAGGGGGATATGGGACATTACAAGAATATATGATTTTGGAGAAGTATCTTGATGATGTTAAACCGGATGCTATCGTTCTCCAGTTAAGTTCTAATGATTTTATCAATAATCACTATGAATTAGAAGCGAGAAGTGCTCGAAATAATAATGGGATGCGGCGGCCCTACTTAACAAAAAACGGAGAAATTATTTACAAGCTTCCTAAAAGCTTTTCTATTATTCGAGATATAGCATATAATCATCTGCGTTTTTTTAATTTTATTTTTTCCAGGATCGATAGATTAAACTTTGTGCTTTCGGCTAACTCCGTAGAGGATATTATTAAAAAAAGGGGACGGTCATAAACTTATTTTAGTGAGTCAGTTGAAATTACGGAACAATTGATAAAAAAAATTAAAGCGCGTGTTCCGGCAACAACATCAGTTTTCGCCTTTGCTGTTGATGATAATAAGCCATTTCATGATGAATTTAAAAGAATAATGGAAAAAAATGAAATTGATTTCATTGATGGTGTTCCCCAGGCTGTAAGGGCTGCAGAACAACAGGGGGTTGAAACAAGAGCAGCAGACACTTTTCATTGGAATAACACCGGCCATCAAATTGCAGCAAATGTTTTGAAGCATTATTTTGAAGTAAATTGGAGATTTTAGGCTAACAAAAAATTTCACCTGGTAGCTTTGCTGAAATTTTTCTGAAGAAATAGTAAATTCCAAATACGAATTATCGATTGGTTTATACCACTCCTTCTTTTAAACCTTTTAGGGATGTTGCCAACAAAGAAGTATTTTAAGTACCCATTAATTTTGACTTACCAAAGCGAATTCCTGATATAATCTCATGAAAATTCTAATCTTCAACCACAATAGAGTGTGGGAAAGCTCTTTTCACCGGGGCTTTTATTTTGCGCGGTCATTGGTGAACCGGGGCCACGAAGCGACTGTTGTTACAAATTCGCGAAAGAAGCTTTTCTACTTCAAAGAATATAAATATGAAGGCGTTCGGATTGTTGAAACTCCTGATCTTTTGTTTGGGCAGTTGAGAACGGGCTGGGATATGGTGAACGCTTTACGGCGATTCCTTTATGTCCGGCATCAGGAATATGACCTTATTCACGCTATTGATACCCGTCCAACGGTTATTTTGCCAGCACTCTGGTTAAAAAAACGCTGGCAAGTCCCCCTCACAATTGATTGGTTGGATTGGTGGGGGCGCGGCGGGGCTATAACACTCAGAAAAAATAAAATTCTGAACGGCTTTTTTGAACCGGTTGAAACTTATTTTGAGGAACATTTCCGGCAATATGCAGATTACACTATAACAATTAGCACCTTACTGAAAAAGCGCGCTTTTAGCCTGGGGCTACCAAAAGAAAAAATTAAGGTTATATTCCATGGGTGTGATACCCAAAGCGTGCAACCTATAGAAAAAGAAAAGGCCAGAAAAGCGTTAAACATTAATGGGTACGAAAATATATTGCTCTTCTCCGGCTTCGTACTCTATGATCTTCGTCTGTTATTTAATACGTTTAAACACGTACTCGAAAGATCCCCTAAAACCCTGCTATTGTTAACAGGTTCTACTAACATTTTTAAAGACGTTCAATTAAAACGATGGAAGGGCCACAAAAATATTAAATCTCTCGGATTTTTACCTAAGGAAAAATATGCCTGTGTTTTAGGTGCTGCGGATCTGTGTATTTTGCCTTTATCGGATAATTTGACGAATAGAGCACGTTATCCCGGGAAATTCGGCGATTATATGGCATCCGGACGCCCCGTTGTTTCTAATGATGTGGGAGATGTTGGCAGGCTGATTAAAGAGAACAAAGTGGGAGTATTAACGGAATCGAATCCAAAATCTCTCGCCAATGGAATTGTGGAACTTTTGGAAAACCGGGATTTAATAGATGAAATGGGTGCCAATGCAAGGCGATTGGCAGAGCAGGAAATGTCTTTCGATATTTTAAGCCATGAGTTTGAAACGGTATTTAAAAGTTTGGTAAAAGCACCTAAGCTTAACGGGAACTCTCGAAATAATTCATAAATAATGATGATATGTTTTTATCTCTACTTTAAGGAGTTGTATAACACCTTATTTTTAAAGCCCTCTCCTTGTAGGAGAGGGCTTTGGGGTGGGGTTGAAAGTTGGCAAAAAGCACACAATCAGAAGGGTTTTAGACCTGGATGCGCTTTTTGACCTCACCCCCAGCCTGGGGTGAGAAATCTGAGCTATATTAGCGATTTCAGCTTCTTTCTACTTTTT
>CAXHHS010000157.1:0-10503 GCA_964015645.1 uncultured bacterium | reverse complement strand
TTCTCGCAACCAATCAGCAAGTTTAACGCCGTCAATGATTTGAATTCGCTTCCACATTCCCACCTTCTTTGCCATCCAGCGTCCGAGGCCAGGGAATTCTCGCAACCAATCAGCAAGTTTAACGCCGTCAATGATTTGAATTCGCTTCCACCCGCGCTTATTTCGCCTCTTTATCCATGCGCTTTGTTCAGGTTCTTCCCATCCGTTTGCTCCGCCTGAGCGAGGAGTAACAAAAACGAAGGACGATTCCGCACGTTCCACTTCGCTGAGCTTTTTAGTTCGCTTTAGAAATTCCTTAGCAGCTTTTGCTTGCGGGTTTCCTCCTGTCCCGATTTCCCAGCAGGAAATTCCATCCGGGACAAATTGGAAATAGCCGACATTACACTCAACTAGACCGTCAAAACCAGATTGATTCATTGCATCGCCATAAGGTATACGACAGGTCGTAGCGTGAGGAACAGAGTATCGGACAAGATGATACACAAGCTCAGGTATCACTCCCTGGCTATCACGTGTATCGGCGTAGCGCGCCAAGTCTCCGGGTTGAATAATGTAAGTGTGATCCATGTAAATACAACTCCACGCGTTTGTTATCTATACTGGAATTTGTTTCTAATTATCATATCATTCAACCCTATACTCCAACCGTTTAACTCCCTCAACTCTCCCGAATAATCTGCAACAACTCCTCCGCGGAAACTTTGCCGCTGGCTTCGGTGCCTTCCAGCAAGCTATCGGCGAGATCGCGTTTATCGGCGTGCAGGGCGAGGATTTTTTCTTCGATGGTGTCTTTGGTCACCAGGCGGTAAATGGTGACGGGGTGTTGCTGGCCGATGCGGTGGGAGCGGTCGGAGGCCTGGTCTTCCACGGCCGGATTCCACCAGGGATCGAGGTGGATGACGTAATCCGCAGCGGTGAGATTCAGCCCCAATCCCCCGGCGCGCAGGCTGATGAGAAACAGGTCGCCTTCACCGGCTTGAAAGGCATTAACATACTCCTGGCGCTTTTTGGTTGGCGTGCTGCCATCCAAATATTGGTAGGTAATCTTTTTTTCATCCAAAAATTCCCGGATGATGCTAAGGTGATCGACAAACTGGCTGAACACCAGCGCTTTGTGGCGGTTATCTAACAGCTCTTCCACCACCTGCCCGAACAAGGCCAATTTGGAGCTGGAAACCAGGCTTTCTTTTACCACCAGCCGGGAGTGGCAGCAGGCGCGCCGCAAGCGCATAATCTCCGCCAAAATTTGGAAGCGTTTATCCCGCGCCTGTGCATCCACTGCGGAGATGTTATCGAGCGCTTTTTGGCGTAATGCTTCGTAAAAGGCTCTTTCCTCCTGGCTCAGTTCCACCGTGAGGGTGATTTCGGTTTTCGGCGGCAGTTCGTCTAACACTTCGCTTTTAATACGGCGCAAAATGAAGGGCGTAATCAACCGTTTTAAGCGCCGCCGGGCATCGTTATCCTGGTAGCGCTCGATGGGCGTGGCGTATCGTTCATTGAATTTTTTCAGCGAGCCAAGCAAGCCGGGATTAATAAAGCGAAAGAGATTCCACAATTCGCCCAGGTGATTTTCCACCGGCGTTCCGGTGGTGATAATCTTAAAATCTCCCTGCAATTGCATGGCGGCTTTGGAGCGTTTGGTAGCGGTATTTTTGATGGCCTGCGCCTCATCCAAAACAATGGTTTGCCATTGAACCGTTTTTAAGCGCTCAATTTCTTGCGGCAGCAGGCCGTAGCTGCAAACCAGCAAATCCAGCCCGCCCAGCCCGTCGATAGTTTCCTGGCGATCTTTTCCGCCAAAAAGATGGGCGTTGAGCGTGGGGGCAAAGCGATTCGCCTCGGAAATCCAGTTGGTAGTAACCGACGCCGGGGCAATTACCAGCGTGGGGCCTTTTTTGGCCCGCTCCAAAATGACTGCCAGTGCTTGCACGGTTTTGCCCAATCCCATGTCATCCGCCAGGCAGGCGCCCACGCCCCATTTTGCCAATCGCGAAAGCCATTTAAAGCCGTCAACCTGGTAATCGCGCAATTCCGCTTGCAGTGTTGAGGGCACTTTCGGGTTGTGTTTTTCGGCAGATTTAAGGCGCTCCAGCGATTCCTGCCAGGCGGTATCCGCTTCCAAATCGGCGATCTGATCGGCAAATTCTTCCATCACCGGGGAGAGCAGGGGATGAAAGCGCAAGCCGGAGCGAGTGGCCTCGGCGTAAGCGCGTACCTCTTCCAACTGTTTTTGAAATTGCCGGGTTAAGGCGATAAACTGCCCGTCGCTGACTTCCACAAAGCGCCCGGGGCTTTTTTCCAAAAGTTCCAGCAGCTTTTTGATTTCCAGCACCTGCCCGTCATCGATTTTCAATTCCCCGGAGATACCGAACCAATCGTGATCTTTTTCAATGCGCAGGGACATTTGCTCGAAAGAAACCTGCCGCTTTAGCCGCAGCCGCTCGCCTTCCGGCCATTCGATGATGGCTTTATCTTTTTCCCGCACCGCCTCCAATTCTACCAGCGCTTCCAGGCATTCTTCCGGGGTTTCGAAAATCCATTCGCCGCTGCCGTCATCGGTTTGCTGCAGAATGGGGCACTCCGCCAAAACGGTTTCCGCGCTCACTTTTTCCTGTCCCAGGTTGCGGCGGGTTTGTAAACGTTTTCCATCAACTTCGGCAATTACATGGGCGGCCTTGCTGCCCGGTTGATAATACGGCCCGGCAGTGGAAAAGGGGCGCACCAGCATATCCAGCCGGAACCCATTGCCAAACGGCAGCAGGTGCAAGCGGATTTCGCTATCGGCGTCGACGACGGGAATTTCATCATGCGTGCCTTCCAGGCCGGAGTGAACGGTTAGCACTTTCGAGAGATTGCCAATGGCTTTCTGCAAGCGGTCTTTGGCTTCTTCCGGAACTTTCAGGGAAGAAAAATCCAGAATTCGCTGAATCCGCAAGTGCTCCTCGGAAATCACTAACAATTTATAGCGCGTGGGCGTTTCTTTGATGATTTGAACGCCGCTGTCATCAAAACTCTCGGAAAATTGCAGCAGATATTCCCCATTCCGCTCTTCGACAATTAAGGTTGGTTCCTCTTTTACCAGCTCAATCGGCGTGGTTGGCGATTTTTCCAAAAAAACGAATGGATGCCCCACGAGCGCCAGTAACGCTTCGCTTGCCTCGATGTAGTAATCCGATCCGTAATAATAGTAGTCATTGCGGCGATGAATTGCAGCAATCACCTTGCGATCCTGATCGGTGATGCCATCCACTTTGCCGGCATTCAACCGTTTTAAGGCGATATTGCGCCCGGCGCTCCAGTTGCCGCTTTTGGCAATGATTTGTTCTTTTGGCGTAATATTAACATGTTTTAAATCTTTGCTAAAATTGAGCATCCAGGCGAGGCGGGTTTCTCTTGCCTGTACAGTCGGCCCGCCTCCCAGCCCAAGCAGCGCTTTTAATTTCATTTCCCAGGGTTCTGCCGGGGCGAACAATTTGGTTAAACTTTTAAATTGAACTTGCTCCGTTAATTGCTCCGCTGCTCCTGTATAGCGTTTTTTGTCGCGAGCCGGGACGGTTAATTTTTGGGTGATGATGGCAAAATCCCTGGTCAGCCAATGGTACTCATATTCCTGCGTTTGCTGAAAGGCGTTCTGCAACTGTCGTTTAATTCCATCCAGCCGCTCCGGGAAATACCAGTAAGCCACCAGCCCGATAAAATAATTGGTAAACCGATCGTTGGGAGAGTGAAGCGCCATCATCAAGGTTTCCCGCGCGCCGCTAACGTCGTTCATTGCCAGTTTGTAAACAATCTCCAGCGCGGAAAAACAGGGTTGCAGCGGGTGGGGTTCCTTTTTGGCAGCATTGAGAAACGCTTTTACCTTTTTGAGATAACCCTCCGGCTGCGCCTTCAAATATGTTAGCGGATAAAACAGCCCGGAAAACTGCATGATCGGTACATTGCGTTTGCCGGATTTTTTCTTATAAAGATCAAGAATTGATTCGTAGACGTCAATTGCCCGGGCAAGCTCGCCGTTCAAAAAGTGAATCAGGGCAGTGTTAGCCATTTTCGTGGTTGATGCCGGCAATTGTTCGGTTACGGCTATTGCATGCTGCAACTCGCCGCGGAGCGAAAAGTAGGTTGCCAGCAATTCGCCGTACATGAGTTTGAGCGTGGTATCCTGCGTTATGGCGATTTGGCTTTCCCAGAAGGCGGCATGTTCGGTAAGCGAATCCAGGCGGATCAGACGATAATAAAAAATTTGATAGGTCGCGTACAACTGAATTTCCGGGTGAAGCGAGGCAAACCAATCGGGACGAAAGGGGGTATCGCAAATGTTAACAAACAGCGGCGTTTCATACATCCGGTGCGCATAATGTTTTTCGCCAATGGCTAATAATTCCCCCATTCCAGCCACATCATTGCTGTAGATTGCCAGGCGAATATCGCGCACCAGGCGCTCGAAACTTTCCGGGTAGCCGTAGTCGCTCCAGTAAGAGGTGTGCATTAGCGGCAGGGTATGCTGAATCCCGTTTTTGTAAATTTCAAACTGGTCTTCCCGGCTAACTTTTTCCGTTAGAATATCAGCAAAATCGGGATGGCAAGCCAGGCGCGGCGCCTGGTAACTCCAGGGGACTTCCACCAGGAGCTGCGATTTTAGCAAGCGGCTGATAACCGGTTTCAGCGTGCCGTGAACAAACGTTTTTCCATTATCATCTTTGATTTTGCAAGCCGTTAATACTTTTATGATGCTGGTTCGGGATTGCGGTTCGTGGCAAAGGGAAAAAACTTTCAATATTTCTTGCTCTCGCTGCGGAAGCGTTTGAAAATCGTCATCGAAGGATTGGGGGGATGCAGTTTGTTTGGCCATAGAAAATCTCATTTTGATAAATTTCAATTCGTTAAGGCGTGAGATAAAATCGAGAGACCATTCTATCTCACCTTTTTAAAGCGTCGCAATATATCAAAAATTAATAACGTTTTCTATCAAAATATCCGATGTCGCAATTTTCTACCGTGCACTTTTTCAGAAGGCGAATAAACATGTTATACCGAAAGCACAGGCCGCTTCATCTTGTCTGAAAAAGATCTGCACCGGCATGAATTTGGGAATAAAAATAAATTTTCAATTGTACAGATGATCGCTTTCTCGTACATTGAACGCACCGGAACTAAAGAGAAAACTCGGAAATGAATGCGGCAACGCTAATCGACCAAACGGAACTTAGAGAATACTTGGAAAGTTTTTCTTTAAACCAGGAAACGGTATTGTTTAATGGCTTCGAGAATAAAACGGAAATCGAATTCATTGAAATTAACGGAAAACGGTATCCGAAATTCATCAATGAATACTGGACGTCCAAACAGAGGCAGGCGTCGTCTCTACACGAAATTGCCTACCGGGCGTGTTTTAAGGGCCAATTGCCCCGGTTCTTCATCAAATTGCTTACCGAAGAAAACGACATCGTTTATGATCCGTTTAGCGGCAGGGGAACAACCGTTATTGAAGCTGCTTTATTAAATCGAAATATAATATCGAACGATATAAACCCGCTGAGCCAAATTCTTACACTGCCGCGGGTGAGTATTCCATCGATTGAGGAAATCGAAAAAAGAATATCAGAAATACCAATCCATCAAACTGCGAAGGCAAATTTGGATTTATCGATGTTTTATCATCCGAAGACCGAAGCGGAAATTGTATCGTTAAAAAACTATTTGAAAGACCGGCGGGAAACCGGGCAAGAGGATCGCATCGATTCCTGGATAAGGATGACCGCAACAAATCGCCTTACCGGGCATTCACCGGGATTTTTTTCCGTGTATACATTGCCACCCAATCAAGCAGTTTCGCCGGAACGCCAAAAAAGAATTAATCAAAAAAGAAAACAAACGCCTGCTTACAAAGACACGAAAAAACTAATCATCAAAAAATCCAGGTTGTTAACCAGGCATATTTCCGAGCAGCAAAAAAAGCAGCTTTCGGAAATTGCCAGCCACGCGCTATTTCTAACCAAAGATGCCCGAAAAACAAGCGAAATTGCCGGCGAATCGATTCAACTAACCGTTACTTCTCCGCCATTTTTAGATGTTGTGCAATATGCCGATGACAATTGGCTGCGCTGCTGGTTTAACAGTATCGATGTAGCGGAAGTCGAGCAAAACATTACGATGAAAAAATCCCTCGACGATTGGCGGGCGACAATGGGAGACATGTTTAAAGAATTGTATCGAATTACTCGCAGCGGCGGATGGGTCGCTTTTGAAGTGGGTGAAGTGAGAAATGGAAAGATAAAACTGGACGAGCATGTTGTTCCCCTGGGAATTGAAGCCGGGTTCCACTGCGAAGGAATTATGATAAATCGACAAACCTTTACAAAAACGTCCAATATATGGGGAGTTAACAATAACGCTAAAGGCACAAATACAAACCGGATTGTCATCTTTCGCAAGGATTGAAAATGGCAAAAAATTATCCTTCTATCGTAATTACCCGGGATATGCTTGAGACAGCGAAAACGCTAATACCTTCTACGCGAGTGCTCCGAACGGTTGCATCGAAAATCGATACCTTAACAGGTCATTTAGGCGAATTTGCTTTCGCCGAATATTTTTATAGAAATTGGCGAAAACACAGGGTTGGCAGGAATAAGGGAGAAACCGATTTTGATGATATTGAAATAAAAACATCCACTTTCCCGTTTTCCGAGCGATTAAATCTATTAGTAAGGGAAGACTATGCCCGAAAACGAAAGCCATCCTTTTACGTTCAGATTATTATTGATGTTGATACAAGAGACGCAAGAGATATAGCTGCGGGAACAAATGCATACATTTGTGGGTTTGCTTTTGCGAAAGAAATTGATAATGCTCCCAAACGTGATTTCGGATCGAAGTTCGGGCATGAAGGCGGTTATCAATGCCACTATATCAGCATTAAAAATCTACACTCAATGGAGGTTTTTGCAAAAGTATACCGGAATTTAAAAGATGGACGTCTCTAACGTTAATTACCATGAGAAGCGTTATCTTAACAAATCCAAGTTCCGTAAACTCAACAACTTAAAACACCAACAACAATTAGCGAAAGCGTTTTGCTAATTGATTTTTATACCGTTTTTATCTATATTCAACGATATTAATTATGGAGGTCTTTTTTAAATGCATTATTTTAAATTAGGCAGCATTATAAGTGTATTATGTTTAATTTTTCCGGGAATTGTTTTTTCACAATCCAACTCGACTGCCAGGGCAACTCAACCTTATGTGGAATTTAAAGTCGGGCAATTGAAACCGAATGATACGGAAGATGGCATTCTTTTTGGCCTGAGCAGCGGCCGCAGAATCGATGACCGGTTATTTTGGGCATTTGAAGCGGATTATTTCTACACCAGTTTTACCGAGGCAACCAATGTTGCCGGTAGTGGGACCGACCAGGTTTTTGTTGATTTTACCACCAGTATTTTGACATTTTTGTTCCAGGTATACTATGAAGCGAGAATGGGGCCGGGCGCCTTCTTTATCCGGGGATCCGGCGGTATGGGTTTGGATATGATTTGGGATAAGCAAAGAAACCTTCAAACGAACTTGAGCCGGTCAGAATTTTATACCGGTTTTGCCTGGCAATTAACCGGTGGTATCGGATGGCAAATTAGCCGGCGGGGCCTGCTCTTTTTTGATACCGTGTATCACGGCAGCAGCTTTACCAGCAGCGATACACAAATTGTAAACGGGTTTCCGGTTACAACTTCAATCGATGTATCGGGATTTGGATTCCGAGCCGGCATTAATATTATCGGTTTTTGGTTTTGGAAATGGTAAAAATGGAGATAAACATTACTCAACGTTGCAGAACTCTGCTCCTTTTAATCCTGGCAGCTTTATTTGCCGCCGGTTGTGCTTCAAAGGCGACCAATGTGCCGGAAGCAAGCGCTGCTGCCGCAGCAAATTCTCCCGATATTCGGGTATGTTTGGATGATGGCGTGCAGGACGCAACGCTGTCGTTTAACGGCGACTATCATTTTCAAACGGAAGAGGCGCGATATGGGTTGAATAATTCCATCGACGAGTTACAGGTCATGTCGCAAGATGGAAACCTGGTGATCAAAAATTCAAAACGCTTTTTCCAGCTTTCTCCCCCCCAAACACTCCGTTTTATTCCGAAAAATTCTAAAAGCAGCTTTATCTGGAACAAGATAGCCTACAATGGCGAATTAACGTTGCATTTTGAAAACGATCAATTGCTAGCGGTTAACAAGCTGCCGCTAGAAGATTACCTTGCCGGTGTCGTTGCGAATGAAATTCCATTCACCCAAAACGAGTATGAAGAAGCGATTATTGCGCAAGCCATTGTCTCGCGCAGTTACGCACTATACCGGCTCGATCACCCGGTAAATACGCTGTACGATATTCACATGGATAAACCGGATCAAGTATATAAAGGGCTGGAGAACAATTCTTCGCTGTCAAATAAAGCGGTATCCGGTACGCAAGGCGTCATTTTAGCACGGCTAAACCAACCGGCGGAGATAAAATTTCATTCCACATCCGGCGGTGTTTTGGAGGTTGATACTCCCTCCGATTCCACACTCGGCACTCCTCCCGATTATAGCCCGGATAGCGTTGATGGCATCGATAATGATAAAGATTCGCCATTTTACCGCTGGTCGGAAAACCGAAACGTAGACACCATTTTAAATAATTTACAGCGACTTTTTTCGCTCGATCCGGCAATGGTTCAACGCTGGCTGGAAAACGGTTTTTTGCTGGATATTTCCATTACCAGTCGCAAACCCAGCGGCCGGATCGAACAGGCTACCGTCACAATCGATAACCGAAGTTTTACACTCGATACTGATGAAAAAATTTGTGCCGCCTTTGCCGATGAAAGCGGCAAACCGCTCCCGAGCACGCTGTTTTTTATCAAACAGCCGCCGAAAGATACTGAGAAATTTTACATCCTGGGCGCCGGAGCCGGGCATGGCAAAGGAATGTCGCAATGGGGCGCAGCTGGCCTGGCGTTAAAAGGATACGACCATCGCTATATCCTGGGGTTTTATTACCCGGATTTAACGATCACTAAATATTATTGAAAAATGAAAAATGAATATTTGTTGTAAGCAATTTCGAGCCAACACCTCGTTTGCCAACTTTGGTTTGAGAAGGTAGTAACCAACCTGGTACGGCTCTATTGAAACAGAATTTCTCACATCCGTTCATTTCCAAACTGACGTTTGAGAACGAGAAGTAGAACTCTCCTCAAAAACGTTACAAAACAGAGTTTTGTAACCAGAAATACGAGAATTAGTAACATGAAACCACAATCGAGCATAGACTTTAAAATCATTTTCCTAATTTTGATTTGCGGTGTCTTTCCGCAAATCATAGCGCAGGAATCGGAAATGTCCGGAGACTTAAAAGCATTTTTAAAAGGCCGCAGTTTCCCGGAGCTTATTGCAGAGCATGCCCAGGATCATATTAGTATTTATATTCAAGGAAAAGAAGCTAAAGCTATTGCCGCCCGCCCGTATACAATCGAAAAGGGCTATCGCTGCCAAATTTTTGCCGGGGCAGATTATGCCAATGCCCGGCAAATTTTCGAAAAAGCACGAGAATTGAAACTGGATTCTATTTATGTAATTGACAGCGGGAATCTATTTAAAGTGCAAATGGGAAATTTTGCAGAGCGCCGGAACGCAGAAATTTTATTAGACAAGCTAAAGTATGCCGGCTTAAGCGGCGCCTGGATTGTAGAAACGGATATTCATGTACCGAAATCCCAACAAACGTTAGAAGCAATTACGCAACGAAATGTGGCCAGGCAACAGGCCGCTCCAAATAAATACTCGTATTACACAGTGCAGATATTAGCAACCAAAGACCTGGCAAAAGCAGAGCAGCTTCGCCGGATCGTCGAGAATGATTATAGAAAACCCACCGAACTGGTCAGCGAAAATTCATATTGGAAGGTGTTGATAGGGAGATTCTCGATCCGAAGTGAAGCGGAAGATTTTTTACGAATTTTGAAACGAAAAAATTTCAGCGACGCCTGGATTACTCAAAAATAACCTCCCGATTAACTTTAGTAAAGATAAACAAACGTTGATAACCAAAATGGCTGAATGGTTATATGGTTGAGCCAACCATCCAGCCATTTCCAATCCTGGTTAACATCACCGTTGTTAGCACCGCCTAATTTTCATCTTTCTCTTTCCACTCCGAGTAAGGATGTTTAATCAAATTTGCATTCAGGTATCGCGGGTCATCCGTAACCTCTTTACCAACCCACCCGGGAATTTCGACTTCCTGGTTTTCATCCGAGAGTTCCACTTCTGCAACAATCAACCCTTCGTTTTCCCCGGTAAATTCATCCACTTCCCAAACCATTCCGGCGTATTCGATTTTGTAACGGGTTTTTTCGATAATGGGGCGCTGGCAAAGTTTGGCCAACATTTCCGAGGCATCTGCGAAAGGAATTTCATATTCGAACTCTAACCGGGTTGCTCCCTGGCTTTGCCCTTTGAT
>CAXHHS010000156.1:0-10555 GCA_964015645.1 uncultured bacterium | reverse complement strand
GGGGAATCTCGCAGGGAGTATACCTGTCGGTAGATTTTCCATTAATTAATACCAATGCCGATTGATCCTCTCCCAAATCTGTTTTTGAGGTGATATTCAGCGATCTTTCAAAATAAAAAACCTGTTTCAACGGTTTTCCGCTGCGAACGGTAAGGGTTATGACCGCCTCTCCGTATTGGGGATGAACGAACTTTACTCGCCGTACCCCTTCGCGAACAGTAACAACGATGCTATCCTGGTTGGCGCTGCCTTTTTGAACGCCGTCGATAAAGATATTCGCCGGGGGAACGCTGTGCAGAACAAGTGTTCCGAGCGGGATTAATTCTAAAGCAACATTGATGCTGGTATCAGTTTGAGCTTCAAACAAAATTTCTTTTTGCCAATGCCGGTAGCCGGATTTTTGGATTCGAAGGGTGTGCGCTCCGGGAGTTATTTGTGGAATTTCACAGGGCGTTTCCCCGACTTTTTGGGCATCGAAGTAAACCGTTGCGCCGGCGGGGGTTGTTTGAATCTTCGCTTTTCCAATGGTTGCAATTTTTACGATTGGTTGCAGGTTTGGTTGGAAGCGAAAAACCGTTCCGGCTTGCAGAACAGTATCTCTATCCCAAGGAGTGAACCCATCAGCGGTTAATTTTATGGAATATGTGCCCGGTGTCAGGTTCTCATCGCAGAACGGCGTTTTTCCTGTCGGCGTCTCATTTAGGAACACATCGGCGTTTTGCGGAACGGAATCGATATAAAGCGAAGCGTAATTGCGGCCATTGGGGGAAATCATGTACTGCGCAATAATCACTACAGCCAGCACTAAAAATATCCCGATGCCGATATACACCGGTTTTTTACCGCCGGTTTTTTTCCGGCGAAACCCGGTCGACGATTCCCGGGCGGCATCGCTGTGTTGGGTTTTTTGCCGGTCAGGCTCCGTTTGTGTTTTCCGGTTGGCATCGCTGCCGGAAACCCATTTTTTTACATCGGCGGGATCCGGAATTTCCGTCGCTTTATACGGATCAACATCGCTGTCGCTGTCAACCGCTGCTGATTTTTTATTTTCGCGGGCAGTAATCGTTGCTTCAGCAGTTTCAAGCGCTTGTAACATCTCATCGATATGTTGAAAGCGATTGCCCGGTTCTTTTTCCAGAGCTTTCATTACAATTCCGGATATTTCACCCGGTATACCGGAACGGAATTGATTGGGCGACGGAAGCGATTCATGAACGATTTTTTGTTCAATATCAAATTCCGGTTGATTTTTGTCAAATGGTGTTCGTCCCGTTAACATTTCGTACAATGTCATTCCCAGGGAATAAATATCGCTGCGATGATCCACTTGCGAAAGATCACGAATCTGTTCCGGCGATTTGTAATGCACGGTTCCGCCGCTTGTAACCGTGGTTTCCAGCCCATCCGATTTGGGTATTTTCGCCAATCCGAAATCCATTACTTTTACAGTTTCCCGATCATTTTGCTGGCTCAAAAAAACATTGGCGGGTTTAATATCCCGGTGAATAATCCCGGATTTATGCGCGCAGCTAAATGCATCCAATATTTGTTTAAAGAGAGGCAGTGCATCGGGTAACACCAGGCCATTTGATTTAGCGATTTTTTTTGCCAGGGTTTCTCCTTGCAAAAATTCCATCGCAATTACCAAACCGTCGCCGGTATTTAACATATCATAAATAACCACAATATTGGGATGGGTTAATGCCGCCAGGGCCAGGGCTTCTTTTTTGAAATGGCTAACATATACCTCGTTTTGGGAAAATTCCGGGAAAAGCATTTTTAAAGCGACGTTTCGATTCAGCTCTTCATCGGAAGCCAAATAAACGATACCCATGCCACCTTTACCTAACTCATCCAGAATATGATATTTTCCAATACTTTTACCGATCATAACGGAGCCTTGTTGAGTTGCCAATTTTCTCTATTTGTTTATGAAAACCATTGTAGGAACGAATATAGTTAACCATTTTTTGAGTTAAATTCAATATTTAATCGACGAATAATTTCATTTTCAATACGTCTATTAATTTTCTGTTTCGATTAAAGCAATGGTTGTGCCAGCTCTTTTGGCAGGGCTGTTTAAGTTGTATATAAACACTAAATTGCGAATATTAAATTTCGCAATTTAATATTGAAATCCAAAGCGAAAACAGCAAAAGCGTCTAAAAATTAGACGCTTTTGCTACCGGAATTTTATAACAGCGGTTTAGTCGCTAATCTTTATCTTTTTCGAAAGTGAAGTTCGGCAAGCGATATTCTTTACCTTTGTTAAACAATGTTTGTTTTGCAATGCCTAAAATCTTTGCCGCTTTTTCTTTATTCCCAAGCGTATATGTCAATACCCGCTCTATGTGCTTTTTTTCGATTTCTTTTAAAGATTTAGGTTCAAGATTCTCCTCTTTCTTCAAATCGAATAAATCCGGTGTTATCTCTTTAGTTCGCCTCGCTTTCGGGGCATCCGCCAGTATAACCGCTCTTTCGATTGCATTTTTCAACTCGCGAATATTATGCGGCCAATCGTAAGTTAATAACATGTTGATGCAGGAATATGAAAGGCGGCTGATCCGCTTGCCATATTTTTGGCGCTCTCGATAAAGAAAATACCCTGTTAGGAAGGGAATATCTTCTTTTCGCTCTCTTAATGGCGGCACGGTTATATTGAGGACATTAATCCGCCCGTAAAGGTCCTTCCGAAATATGCCGTTTTTAACCGCTTCCGAAAGGTCGCGATTGGTCGCGGTAATAATGCGAACATCCACTTTAATTGTTTCGGCGCGGTTACCGATTCGCTGAAAATCGCCATACTCCAGCACCCGGAGCAATCTTGCTTGTAACTCAAGGGGTAATTCACCAATTTCATCAAAAAAAACGGTTGCCCCATCCGCGGTTTCAAACAATCCTTTTTTATCGGACACAGCCCCGGTATAGGCGCCTTTTTCGTGCCCGAAAAGCTCGCTGCCAATTAAATTTTTATCAAACGTGGCACAATTAACGGTTATCATCGGTTTGGAATTTCGATGGGAATTTTTATGGAGCAAATTCGCGATGAGTTCTTTCCCGGTTCCGGTTTCCCCGCTAATTAAAACCGGGGAGTCCGTGGCGGCAAATCGCTCCGCTTCTGCCAGCGTTTTAAAAAAAGGGGGACTTTTACCGATCATCATATTTTCAATTTCGAATTTATGTTCCAGGCGGGTTTTTTCCGCTTTAACGGTCTCATAGTTGCGTCCCCGCGCTAAAAAAGAAGCGATATCCTTTCCCAGGAGAGAAAACAGGTTGCGGTCTGTTTCTTTAAAAAATTCCGGTTCCTGGCGACTATCCATGTATAATATTCCGATAATCTCCGTTTTAAACATCAGGGGAATTGCAAGCGCTGACCGTATGTTTTGAGCCAGGATGCTTTCAGCCGTTTGGCCATCTTGCTGAACTCTTTCATCCAGGAGGACATCGTGAATCATCAATACTTGTTTTTGTTGCAGCAGCGGTTGGATAATCGTGTGGCTTACGATTATTTCGGCATTATCTTCCGGATAGATTGCCAAACTTTTCACCCCGTTTTTTTGCCGGTTAAACTCACCGATGAGTATGGAATCCGGTTTGAATTTTTCGGCGATCAACTCAATAATTGATCGCAGCGCTTCATCCAATTCCAGGTTTCGATTGGCAATTCGATTCAGTTTGTATAAAAATGAAAGCGAAGCCGGTTGGCCGGTCAGCAGTTCGATTTCATTTAAAGATGTCTGAACGGGTGAAAACCGGGTCTTAATATTTTGCGCGATCTTTTTTCTGATTTCTTTTTGGCGCTTTTGTCTCTGTTTTTGGGTTTTCGCTTGTTCTTTAAAAATTAAGGTATAATCCTCAATTTTAATCGAATCGCCATCGCTTATTATACCGGCATCTTTATGATTGTTTTGCAGATAAGTATGGTTGCGGCTGCCCAGGTCTTGAAGGAAATATGTTCCATTCATATCGCAAAAAATAGCCGCGTGCGATCGTGATATCCGGCTGCCGGTTAGACAAATGTCATTAGATTCATGCCGGCCGATTAAGATCGCCTTTTTACCGGCAATATTATATTCTTCGATAATGTTGTTTTCTTTGCAAATTAGAATCGACTGCATCCTAACCTCCGGCAAAAAATGATGGTTTCTATCAATTAAGAATTGCAAAGATTAAAGTGAAGATATCCTATTCGCGAGGTTGTAACCCTGGCTCATCTTACAAATCTTTTTGTTGAAATATAAAGAATTTCGAGTTAATAAAAAATATTTGATTTTGTTAATTATCAGTAGAATATTACGCTACGCATAAATTGAATATGCCGGCGTTTAAAAGGTTTTGCGAAAGATAAAAAACATCACTCCCCCAAATAATTGAAAACCTCTTGAAAGTTTAATCCATCAATTGTATACTTTAGCTCGCTTGCGAAAAGTGTTCATAAAATCATTAACATAATTCAAACAAAAGCAATTAGCTAAATAGATAATAATGTTGTTCTATTTTATTATTATACTTTAACAGGTAGAGCTATCGTGATGCGTATTTCCTTTACCGGATTATACTTATATTTGACATTGATTGGGTTGGCTTGCGGGCTAATCTGCTCTGTTTATGCCCAACAGCAAAATATTTTTAATGACGAGAACCTTCGTCACGATCCCTCCAAAATCTTGATAAACGATAGCAATTTAGATCCTTGCAGCCAATGCCACCGGTCGGAATTTGAGGTATGGAAACAAACCCCACATGCCAAGGGATTTCTTGAACTACATAAGAAGGAAAGTGCGCAAGCAATTGCAAAAGCGTTAAATATTAGAGGAATAAAGCGGGAGAGCCTCTGCCTAAGATGCCATTATACACCGAAAATCAAAAATAATAAATTGATAGCCGCTGCCGGTATAACTTGTGAGTCTTGCCATGGGCCGGCAAAGGAATGGGAGCCTCTCCATCACGATTTCGGTGTAAAAGGCTCCGCTGCTTTAGGTGAAAAAAAAGACCGGGAAACCGACGAACATCGCAGCCAAAGACTGCTGCTAACAAAGCAGACCGGAATGCTTCGCCCCGGGGAGATTTATAATGTTGTCGCTAATTGTTTTGACTGCCACACCGTTCCTAACGAAAGGTTGGTTAACGAAGGCGGCCATACTTCCGGCAGCAATGGCTTTAATCTGGTAGAAAAAATCGAAGATATTCGCCATAATTTTTTGCAATCCCTTTTATACGGCGATGGCAGCGAAAACGACACGCTTTCCCGGAAGCATAAACGATTATTGTTTGTCACCGGCCGGGTTTTGGAACTGGAATATAATCTCCGGGGAACCGCTCTTGCCACCCGGGAAGGCACTTACCTGACCAATATGGTTCAGCGAACTGCCGATGTAGTGGAAGCAATTCGCCAAATCAATCTCAGATTGTCGATTCCCGAATTAACGGAAATGCTGGCGGTGTACCAATCCGTTATTCTAAAAGCCAATCATCGGGCGGCTTTAGCCCAAGCTGCCGATAAAATTCAAAGCGCCGCCAAACAATTGACTTCCATCTACGACGGTTCTGAATTTTCTAAAATCGATTCCTTTATGCTTGGTATTCCCGATATGTTTGATCGCCCCCCACCCCCGCCGCCACCGCCGCCAGTTCTCCAACCGGATGTCTCCATGCCCATAAATCCTTATCCCCGCGCTGAGCCAATCCGCCCTACAACCATCTTTGCAACCATTGGGTCAAATCAATGCGACTGCCACGACCATAGAGACGAGCAAGAGTGGCTAATAACAGATGTGCATTCTAATTCCCTGCAATCATTTAATAAACTATCCAAACCGGTAGAACGCATTGCTGTGAATTATTATGATGCATCGCCGCCCAATCTAAAAAAAGGAACGACTGTTTGCATGGAATGCCACAGCACCGTTGTTACAAAAAGAAGATTATGGGAAGTAAAAGACGCGGTGAGTTGCGAAAGCTGTCACGGCCCGGCTAAAGATTACCGCAAACAGCACCAGGAAACCGGTTACAGTGAAGGCAAAGCGTTTGGGATGGCGCAATTGGAAACGCTGCCAGTAAGAGCCGAAAAATGCGCTGAATGCCATTACATTACCGATAAAAGGCTGCTTGCCTCCGGCCACCCCAACGGAGAAGGATTCGATTTTGCCGCCGGAAATGAAAAAATTCAACATTGGAAAAATCCCGCTTACTCGGAAACGGAATTAAGCGCCAGTTATGAGACGGTGAAACAAAGTCGCGGCGCTGTGCCAGCGGTTGAGCCGGTAAAGATTTATGAGTGGTTGATTGAACATCAGAATACATTACCAAAACCGCGTCAGAAAGAAAAAAAAGAAATCACCACCGTAAAAGAAAAATTAGGAATCTGGCCTCGTAATGCAGCCCGTTTAACCCTGGATGCATTCCCGGAGATTCACGAGGATGCATCTATTGAAGAAATATTATTAATTCTAAAAGAACGTTGGGACAAAATTTATAAAGAGGCAGGAAAATAATATGGATGTTATTGACGGTGAAGAAATCCGCCTTCAGGAAATTCCCGATCGCTGGACAGACTATGGCGATAACCCTAACATTTTGAATATTTCCAAAAATCTATCTGTTGAAGAACTAAAACGTATCGATATTTTTAGCTCGTATGATGACGCATTTCTAAAAACCATTAGTCCTGATATTACCATTGTAGATTGGAAAGCCGGTTCGATTTTGTTTGAAGAAGGCAGCTATATTGACCTGGCGTTTTATATTTTGAACGGAAGTATAAAGGTTTATCTAAAACACCTGGAAAACGATACCACATTTAACCGCCCCATATTCAACCAGCAAACGCAACTTTTTAATAGTGATGACAAATCGACGCCGTTAAGAAAAAAAGAGGTCGAAGAAAAAACGGTTTTCCGAAAGCAAGTCGAAGATGTTGAAAAATCTGGCGACCATGTGCTTCATTTGACAACAATTGATATTGATATTGAGAACACAGAACACTTTCTGTTAAAAAAAGGAGATTTTTTAGGGGAGATTGGTGCATTAAATGGTTGGCCGCAATCCGTAACAGCGCAAACGACTTCCGAATGCAAACTTTGCCAAATTCGACTACCGGCGTTGCAGGAGATGAGGTATAAATCGACTTTGCTAAAAGAACGGCTGGATAAGATTTATCGTGAACGCTCCTTGTTTGCCCAGTTGCAAAAGACGCCCATTTTTCAGCATTGTGACGCTGAAATGATCGATCAGTTAAAACGTACTGTAGGCCTGGTTTCTCTGGAACCAAACGAGCCGCTGGTTAAAGAGGAAGATGCCGCCGGGGAGTTATTTCTGGTGCGATCCGGGTTTTTAAAAATATCACAAAAGGTGGGAGAAGGAAATATAACCGTATCTTATTTATCCAAAGGAATGACGTTCGGTGAAGTGGAACTGATGCTCGATAACAGCGGAAAATGGCAATATTCAGCAACGTCTGTCGGCCATTCGGAACTGGTCAGGATTAATAAGGTAGATTTTGATCGCATTATTAATTCCTCTCCCAAAAGCAAAGCACTTATATGGAATATGGTTGTTAGTAAGATTAAGGAAACCGGTTACGGAAGGCGTAACTTAAAGCATTCGGAACTAGTAGAGTTTGCCCTGGGAAAAGGATTGGTGCAAGGCAATAGTATTTTATTGATTGATTTGGAAACCTGTGTACGCTGTGATGATTGCGTACGAGGCTGTGCATCAGCTCATCAAAATCGCCCCCGGTTTGTGCGCGAAGGAGAGAAATACGGAAAATTTTTGATCGCTCGTTCTTGCTACCATTGCGAAGACCCGGTTTGTTTAATCGGTTGCCCAACCGGTGCAATCCGCCGGGCAAATGTTGAAGACGTAGTAGAGATTAACGAGAAAATTTGTATTGGCTGTGGTAACTGCGCTACAAGATGTCCTTACGACGCCATTGTGATGCACGATACCGGCAACCATTGGCCCAATGGCGATACCCGGCTGGTTGCCAGCAAATGCGACCTGTGCTATACATCCAAGGCTGGCCCGGCATGCGTTAAAAATTGCCCCCAGGATAGCGCTATTCGGATTAACAATCTTACGGAATTTCAACAACTATTATCGGGAAGTGAGTATGATTAAAAAAATACTTCACCGGTTGAAACATTACGTACAATCGCCCAGATGGTTCATTGGTTTTATAATCGCTATAACTTTGAGCGGGTTCACTTTTTTGTTGAATTATTGGATGGCAGAAATACAACCCGGAAACACCTGGGGAATAACGTACGGGGTTATTGCGGCGATTTTAATGATAAGCCTTGCGCTATATGGCGTCCGCCGGCGGACGATGAAATGGGGGTGGGGGAAAAGTAAAACCTGGCTGCAATTTCATCTTTACGGCGGAATGTTATTTTTAGTGATGATGTTAATGCACAGCGGCTTTCAAGAGCCGGTTGGTATTTTAACCTGGCTGCTGTGGTTTTTTAGTATTTGGGTGGCGATAAGCGGTCTTTTGGGAGTCTTTATCCAAAAATGGATTCCCAAAATGCTTTCTTCCGGGCTAACAATCGAAGTATTGTATGACAGAATTCCCGAACTCATTCAAGATATTCGGAACAAAATTGAAAAGTTGGCGGCGAAATCCCATCCGTCCGTTCGGGATTATTATTATGATAACCTGGCGGCTACTTTTGCCGGGCCGCAAATGCGGCTTGTCTACTATATCGATATAACCGGGGGAGCACACGCTCACACCAAGCAATTTGATTATTTAAGGCAATTGCTGCCGGCGAAAGAAAAACATAAGCTAAATCGATTAGAAGAATATTATAAAGCCAAACTGGAAATAGACGCGCATTATACTTTACAAAAAGCGTTACGCGGATGGCTTTATTTACATGTACCGGTTTCCCTTTTGTTAATTGTTCTGCTGATCTTACATTTGTATACCGTGTTGTGGTATTGAGGAGTTTGAGTATTATAGTGTTCAAGTAACTCGCCGCGAAGTATCCCTTTCGGAAAAAAACCTGTGCACTCGAACACTGCAACACTTAAACACTCGAATACTACAAATATCGAAATCGTTATAATTGAGGTATTAATTGAGCGCAAACAAAAATATCAAACGCAGAAAAGGCTCTTATTCGAATATCCGGTTGCCGGTAACCAAAAAGTATATCCCCCCATTATCACGAAATAAGATGTTTCTTGCCGGCGGCGTGGGGGTTGTTATCGTTTTAGCCATTTTTTTGGCTGATAAGCTATTGTGGGGCAATCGTTTTATTTCCAACGGCCCGCTATCTTCTGCTCATGCAAACTTCGAAAAAGAGTGCGCAAATTGCCACACGGAAATTTCTTTTAGCCGGCAAAAAATTGCCCGGGTTTCAGATAATAAATGTATGGTGTGCCATGAAAAGTTTGGCAGCGATATTAAATTTCATTCCTTTCCGGCACATTATCTCTACCGTTCCCACGACTCCCGCCGGGTTCATGTTCGTGATGAAATTAAGCGCGAGGAGCAATCTTGTTTTTCCTGCCATACCGAACATTTAGGGCGGGAAGCGGCAATCACAAAAGTCCCCGATACTCGCTGTTTATCCTGCCATCAATATGACTCGTTTAACACGCATCATCCTCAATTCCAATTTGTTCGTGACAGCCTAACAGATAACGCCAATCTAAAATTCCCCCATATTTTTCATGTAAAAGAGATTCGCAAACAACAAGAAATTGACGATATAGAACAAATCTGCCTAACCTGCCATACACCGCAACCGGACGGGGAAAATTTTGCAGCCATCGATTTCGACCGGCATTGCAGCAGTTGCCATTTGGGGCTTGAGAACCCCAAATCAACGCCGGATTTGGCAATCAAAAAAACAAACAATCTGCCGGGAGCGTTAACGCCGCAGAAAATCCGCGAACAGCGAAACCCGGGCTTTTTGTGGGCAATTAGCAGCAATCCAAATGAATTCGATGTTTTCCATAACACGATTTCGAAAAATATTCTCTATCATAAAGATCCCTGGATTTTGGCAAACCTAAAAAATACTCGCCGGGAAATGTTCCCATCTGCCGGGCTTGCCGATCTGTTAAATGCGGATGCAAATGTGCCTTTACACAGCGCCAAAGCGTTATACACTGAGGCGATTGCGACGTTGGAAACTTATATCCACGATTTAAAATCACATCCATCGGAAAGCGTACAAAATAACCTTAAAAGCTTCGAACAGGAAATAAGGCAATTGAAAAAAATCATCAACGATCCTGGCAACCTGCGGTTAGATTATCAAAAATTTGCTTTAAGCGCTGCAAATATGGATAAAAAATTTCTACAATCACCGCAACGATTGAAACGGTATGAGGCGTTTGTAGATGAATTGACCGTAGAATGTCAAACATGTCATTATGTGGAAAATGCTTCAATTGCCCGTGTTCAAAAAAATCAACAGTATTTGCTGCGAGCGGAATTCAGCCATCGCGCCCATATTCTTCAAAGAAAATGCCTGGATTGCCATACTCAAACTGTCTCTTATACACATCTCCGAGCCCACGAGACTCCATTGCGTCGCGTATG
>CAXHHS010000155.1:0-10640 GCA_964015645.1 uncultured bacterium | reverse complement strand
ATGAATACAGCACAAAAACGAGCAACGCCAACATACTGAAAATTATGAGTTTATTGATCATATTTCCCCTTTCTGTATGATTGCTTTTTATTATACATATTGAGAATTTGTATCTGTGTGAAAAAATCCGTGCAAATCAATGAAAATTTGTGAAAACATTTTACTTTTAACCTGCAATTTAAAGATGAACAGCGACCTTTTCCGCAACCGCCTTTGAAGAAATAACCGGGTAGACCTCAAAATCCACAATATCCTGCCAATTGGCAATCCATTCATCGATCAGGGTTCGATCATCCGTCTCCATCAGTTGAAAACAGCGTTCGAGTTCTTCATCCACCCAACTTGAGACATACCGCAACCCTTCCGGTGCAAGGCGGCCACTATCACGGAACCGGCGATAGACCGGAAGTGGATTTTGCTCTTTAAAATGTTCGATGATCATATAAAGCAACACCATCTCCTTTATTTGTGCCGTGCAAAATAATCCTTCGCCGCTGCCATTACTTTTGGCGACAGCAGGAGAGCGGAAACCATTGTTGGAATAGCCATTAGTGCGTAGCTGCCATCGATAAGGCTAACAGCGGCATCCAGTGAAGCGATTGCGGCAACGACGATCAATGCGACATAAAAATAGTTGTAAAGATGCTGGCGTTCTGCGCCAATTAAAAATCCCAGGCATTTGGTTCCGTAGTAAGAGTAGCTGAACATGGTACTGGTGCTAAAAAAAACCACACAAATGATTAATACATACGCGCCGATTCCGGGCATCCCTTTACTGAAAGCGTTGGCTGTAAGGGTTACGCCGTCTGCTGAGGTGTCTTGCCAAACGCCGGTAATCAGGATGATGAGGGCGGTGCAAGTACAAACAATAATCGTATCGATAAACGGCCCGATCATGGCAACCAGACCTTCGCGAATCGGTTCTTCCGTTTTGGCAGCGCCATGCGCCATCGCTTCCGTACCGATACCGGCTTCGTTGGAAAATGCCGCTCGCCGCACCCCGGTAATTATCACCGATCCCAACGCACCGCCGGCTGCGGCTTGCCCGGTAAAGGCATCGGAAACAATCAGCAGCAGGTAACCGGGCACATCCTGATAATTACTCAGCAAAATCCAAATTGCAGAGAGCAGGTAAAGTACCACCATTGACGGCACCAGGCGAGCGGCAACAACGCCAATCCGGGTAATGCCGCCGAAAATCACCGTGGAAACAAATGCCGCAATCATTATTCCGGCGATAGCATCGAAAACAAGATGGTCTTCGCCTACCCAACCGGCAGGCACAAAAATAATATCGCGCAAGACTTGAACCAACTGGTTGGTCTGGAAAACCGGCAAACAGCCAATTAGTCCGGCGATACAAAACAGCATTGCCAGCGGTTTCCATTTTTTCCCCAGGCCTTCCACTACCACGTACATCGGCCCGCCCTGGGTGTGATTTAAACTATCTTTCCCTCGGTACATAATTGCCAGGGAGCAGGTAAAGAATTTCGTCGCTACGCCCACGATGGCACTCATCCACATCCAAAAGATAGCCCCAGGCCCGCCCAGGCTAATGGCAATTGCCACACCGGCAATGTTGCCCATCCCAATGGTGCCGGCCAGTGCGCTGGAAAGCGCTTGAAAGTGTGAGATGTCACCGGTATCATCCTCGTGATCATATTTTCCACGAATAATATCGATAGCGTGTTTAATATACCGAAACGGCGTAAGTCGTGAGTAAATTAGAAAAAAAAGCCCGCCGCCCAACAATAGCACCAACAACCATGGCCCCCAGGCCATATCCGCAAATGCAATCACATACTGTTCAATCGTTTCCATTCATCACCTTTCGCTTTTAGTGAGGGGAATATATTAAAAAGTGGGGAATATTCAAAAAAGGGGAGGCGTGAATTCGGAATGATGGAGCTTCCGAGGAATCCAGGTGGATTTGAAGTTTTCTTTCGGTAGGTCTTTGGGGGTGAGAGGTTTTAATTTAATCGTGTTGTAAATATCTTGTTTATTCGAACAATCCTGCCCCAAAAAGAATGTAACTTAGCTATCCAAAACCGCACCGAAAATGTAGTCGCGTAAAAATCCAAATGTGCGGGTGCTGTTCTCGACATTATCCGCGGTAGAAATGGCGACCATATTTAAATGTGGAATAACAAAAATAAATTGGCCGCGATAGCCCCAGGCAAAGTAAACATCATTTACTGCCAATCCACTGACAATAGAACTGTTGTCTTTAAAGCGCCACCACTGGTACCCGTAGTTGTAATTTCGGGTATTGATGTGGGTTTGGGTAGAAGTTTGCACCCATTCTTCCGGTACAATCTGTTCGTTATTCAGTCGCCCGTTATTTAAATACAGCAACCCGAATTGCACCATATCGATAGGCCGAAGGAAAAGTCCCCAACCGGTATTGGTGATGTTACCCGGGCCTGTTTCCCATCGCCATTTCATGCCTAAAGATTCAAAGAGATGTTCGGTGGCAAAATTTTCCGCGGTTCGTTCTGTGGAATTGGCGAGGATGCCGGAAAGCAGCATAGTGCAGCCGCTGTTGTACCGAAAGCGGGTTCCCGGCGCTTCAATGATCGGAAGATCTAACATGTGTTTCATCCAATCAGCGCTGCTAAATAGTAATGAGGCACCATTTTGCGGATGGCCGTACGGTTGGGTCCATTCATCCCAAATAAAACCGGCGGACATTGTCAATATATTTTCCAGAGTGATCTCTGTTTTGCGCTCATCCATATTTTCGATATTGGAATATTCCGGGAAAAAGCTGAGCAATGTTTCATCCAGCCTATTTATCTCCCCGTTGTTTAAAGCGATTCCGATTAAGGCAGATGTGACGCTTTTGGTAACGGAGTAGACATAATGCAAATCCTCCCGGCCAAGTCCGCGATAGTATTTTTCCATAACGACGCTTTCGTTTCGAATAATAATGATGCTGTTGATGGCGCCATAATCGCCTGCTGCAACACGGCTATCCAATTCGGATAGTTTATCCGGGTCTAAGTTTTGCGTTTCGGGAGAAGATGTTTGAAGCCCGGTGTTGCCAACCGGCGCTTTATTGGAACAGGCGGTAAGAAAAAGCAGAAGAAGGGAATAAAATAGACTGATTTGAAAACGGTTTATCATAAAAGCGTTCCTTTTTTCATCGTTATACTGGCAAATGTATAAGATTGGTTAAAGGAATTTTGTGTTAAAGATCATTCGCTAAAATGATAGCAAAAAGCGCACCTACAGAATTCCCTATAGGCGCTAATTCCTTTTTTTACTAATGTTTAGAAATTTTATCTCTACGAGATTGGGGTGATCAATCGGAAAAATTTTTCATTCTTATTGGAAGAATAATTCACTGGTTTTGAGGAAGTTTTAGCGTTATCCAAACCGGAATGTGATCCGAAGCCAAACTGCCGCGTTCCGTGTAAACCAGCCCGCTGTTTGTAAACCTGATCCGGGAGCGGTTGCCTTTTACGGCTGTAGAAGTGTTTAAAACACTGACTCCTGTTACATAGTCTTTTAAATTTAGGGAAACTAGAATTTGATCTAATAAAACCGCTTTTATCTTCACATCTTTAAAATAATCATGCTCAATGCCGCGCCATTTGTTGTTCTCCGCACGAGAACCGGCAACCACGGGGTTAAACATTTCGGCAATTGTGCTATCCCGATAGATAAAACTATATCCGTAGGAACAAATATCTTTTTGAATTAGCTGCTCGGTGGCATTAAAAAGGAATGTATCGCCAGTTGTATCAATCCCACCGGGGGCATTTTCATCACCGTATTCCAAAATATTGAGCGATTTGTCATCGGGATTATCATTAAAATCGCCTAACAAGATTACGTTTTTGCCGGATAACTCATTCCGAATGTAATCAGTAATTAATTTGGATGCGTCTTCTCGCCGTTCATCATTGTTGAATCGTCCACCGCTGCGGGATTTGGCGTGATGTACCAAAAAAGTCATTTGATACCCGCGGCCTTCGACATCCACTTGCAGCAAATTTCGGCTGCGGGGAAATGCAAAATCCAGAGAGGGGTCGGGAAAAGCATATTTTTGCGCAACGATTCGGAACGGTTTGCGAACGGCTAAAGCCAATTCCAGTACTTCCTGTGGATCGTCGATCATAGCGATTTGATAATCAGTGCCCAAAATATTCTCTAACGCTGCCGGATCATTGATTTCCTGAAATCCGATGATATCCGCATCCAATTTTTCCAGTACCGCTTGCAAATTTGCTTTGCGCTCGGCATTAATACCGTCATCGAGGAAAAAAATATTGTAGGTCGCAATTTTGATTGGTTCAACAGCCTTTGAAGTGCCGGAAATGAACATAATGCATATTAATGGCGCCAATAATTTCATATCAATATTCCTTTCAAACTATTTGCAGTTATCATCCATATATTCGTAATTTAGCAGTCGGCTCAATTTCGCAAGAATTATTCGAATATCAAAACATTAAACTTAAGTTGAAATATCGTTTACGAAATCCCAATAACCCAAAGTGATTTTTCAATAAATTTCTATTTTTGAAACTAATCTTCCTAATCCCGTAAATCCTGTCAATAAAAACGGGGGATAGATGGCCAAATCGTTCGAAGACTCTTTAAAACGAATTTACACCCTCTACGCCAGCGATCTCAGCCTCGGCGAAATCGAACGGCTGATAAAAAGAGATGCACCCGGTATTTACGATTTTTACTTGCAAGAAGCGGAGCAGCCAGAGAAAAAACAAAACCGGTTCGAACGCACCCTTCGAACTATCGGCAACTTATTTACCGCATTTATCCGTAAGTTGACACCAGCACGCCGGGCAGTTTATTTTGTAATTTTATTTTTCTTCTCTTATGCCTTTTTTGTAGGAAGCTGGTTCTGGGGTGGGTTTTCTTTCCTGTGTCTTAACATATTGTTAGCATTTGAGTTAGCAGATAAGTTATTGGCAAAAGATGAATTGGAAGTTGCCCGCGAAATCCAGATGGGATTGATGCCGAAAGAGGCGCCCAAAAATCTCAACTACGACATCGCATGTTTTTCCGAAGCTGCCCGGGAAGTTGGTGGCGATTATTACGATTTTATTCAGCCGCGGCAGTTGCCGGGCACAACCTTTGTCGTCATTGGCGATGTTTCCGGGAAAGGAATGGGTGCTGCGCTGCGTATGGTGCAGGTGCAGGCAATTTTGCATAATCTCTCCGAGCGTTTCAGCCATCCGAAAGAAATTTTGCAGGCACTGGATAAAAACTTGCGAAGCATTTTGAAATTAGGTTCTTTTTTTACCGTTAGCATGGCGAGTATTAATGCCGATAAGAAACTCCATCTTTGCCGTGCCGGGCACATGCCGCTCATCCATTATCGCAAGCAAGAAAATGCCTGCCAGGAAATAATTCCGCCGGGTATTGGCGTCGGATTGCCGGAATGCGGTAAATTCGATCGGGAATTAAAGCAAGTTGATGTGAAAACCAAACCGGGTGACATCCTGGTGTTTTACACCGATGGCGTGGTGGAAACGATGAATAGTGTAAAATCCGAATTCGGAGAAGAGCGCTTAAAACGGGTTATCATCACAAATGCGGGAAAACCGGCCGCGGAAATTCAAGATGCTATTCTTACTGCCGTCGCCCAATTTCGCGGCACTGCACCGTTTCATGATGATTTGACGATGATTGTGATGAAGGTTCTTTGAAATTGATTGAACGATATGTAAGTGGTCTCAATTCATATTCAAAACATGAACACCATTATATTACGTTTCGTTTGTTAATGTTTTAATTAATTTTTGTAGGCCCTTTTGATAGTCATTCTGAAAATCAATGTGAAGATTACTGACGAGTAAAGGAGGGATTTCAACATCACCTATTATAATCGGAATAATTTTAATTTGTTTGCCCTTGTGTTTATAATACAAAACTGTCTCTCGCTCATTTCTTACCCATTCTGATTCGGAGGTATTTTTGGACAAAACAAGGATAAAGTAATTGATATTGATAAGTGCTTGTTCAATTTTCTCAACAACAGAATCTCCAATTTTTATAGACTCTTTTGCAAAAAAGATATCCAAGTTCTGTGAGTATGCCATATTTTTTAAATCGGTATATAATTGTTGGGCAAAGTCTTCATCTTCAGAAGCATAGCTAATAAATGCATTGTATTTGGGGGAAAGCCCAAGTTCTTTTTGTTCTTTATGATGATCTCCAAGACGATTTGCTACTCGTTTCAGATCTTTTTGTTGAGTATTTTTTAACAATTTATCTACTAATTGAACAAGACGATCACGCCTTTCCGCATTCGTTTTAGGAGGATTTAGAAATTTCCAGGGATTATGACCACTGTTTAAAATTCTATTGACAAATTCTTTAAAGTCGTCAATATTAAAATCGCTTTTTTCAATTACTCGAACAACGTTATAGTCGTTATACATTGTTTCCACAAGATCTAAGGAAAAATACTCGGTAACTACTAGTACTGGAATTCGTTTTCCAAGTAAATGGTCTAATAAAAAAACACCATCCAAATTAGAAGAATTTTTTGTTGCTTTGAGAGACAAATCGACAACAGCAAGAGAAAACATGTTGTGTCGAATTTCGCCCAGCGCTCCTGTAAATGTTGCCACAGAATGGATGTCGACTGAAAAAGAGACTAATAGGCTCTGGTGCATTTTATTCCAGGTTTCCTCATCCTCAACGATTAAGACCTTCTTTTGATTCAATAACTGTTGAATAGTTTGAATAAGTTTAATATCATCCAACTCGTGTTTATCGAAAAAAGGAACCCCATTTTCATAAGGAAAAGATTCCTGAATCTCTTCGTTGCTATAATTTCCAGATATAATAATAAATGGCATATTTGGATAGTTCTTTCGCACTGTTCGAATTAAGGTAATTCCTTCATGATTTGCTGTATCTTCTGGGTCCAGATTAGGATCTACAATAATTAGGTTATATCTCTTTGTGTTAATTAGTTTATGAGCTTCTATTGCAGTATTAGCTTGATCGCAATAATAATCTTCATCTAATGTTGACCGAATAAAATCAGCCCAATTAGGGCGATCTTCTACAATTAGAATCTTTTTTTTAGAATTCATTTCGCGCCTTAATTTTTAGGTAATTTTATCTCGAATGTTGAACCTTTATCTAGCTTGCTGGTAACGGAAATTTCTCCTCCCATACTATGAATTGCATTTCTGCTTAACCATAAACCTAAACCCAAATTCTTGGGTTTTGTGGTAGAAAACGGTTCAAATATTTTCTTCATTCTTTCTCCTGACATGCCGGTGCCATTATCGGCAATACGAATGATTACAGAATCACCTTTATAACTTTCGCTTGCGGTTAATTCGATTTTACCAGTTCCCTGCATCGCGCTTATTGCATTTTTAATGATATTAGTGATAACCATTTCCAAAATGGAGCGATTTCCGGATAATATCAAGTTTTTATCATATACCTTCATTATTTTGACACCGGATTGAACAACTTGGCCGTTAACGACTCTGTCAACGATTTCATCAAATCGAATAAGAGTAATATCGTCGATTTCAGCTCTAAATTTTTTGAAATCACGGGCAGCATTTAATATCTCTTGAAATCGTAAAATCCCGGATTCTAAGCCATTAATATTTTTAATTAGGGCCGGGTTGTCAATATTAGTAACAACTCTATTAATCTGGTTAAAGCGGGGAGGAATGGTTCCAATAAGATTGCTGACATGATGGGCAAAATTTGCCCCAAACGTATTAAATTCCTTAATCGCATCGATTTTTCGCTTTTCATGCTCCCTTGCGGCCAACAAAGCAGTAGCGGCGAAATTAGCGAGCATTTTTGCTATATCGATCTCATATCTCTCGAAAACCTGCGGCCTGCGAAAATCGATATATAAAACACCAACACACTCCTCATGTTGCATTACGCCGTTTGTAGAGTCTGTACTAACTTTTAGAGCAACTCCAATAAAGGATTTAACTTCTTCTTTGCGATAAAAATCCGGGTCAATTTTGATATCTTGAGATAATTCTTCTATATTGGGGGCTATTATATAGCCTTGTTCGCTTTTCATTACTGCATTAGTTCCTCCTTTGCGTCGAGGGAAATTTAATTCATCGCTATATTTAATTTCACCGGCAAATGTCGTAAGATCGTGTAAAAACTTATCATCTGTTTGATCGTAAGGGAAAATTACTGCAATGTCAGCATTCAACACTTCTTTAGCGCTAATGGCAATTTGGTTTAAAACTTCCTTTAAATTATTGGAAGCTGAAGTGATTGCTTTACTAACATTATGTAGTTGTTCCAGTTCATTAACCCGCTGTTTTAAAGCAAACAAGCGAGAATTATAAATACCGAGAGCCGCTTTTGCTGCAAATGTCTCTAACAATTGTTTTTCTTCTTCGGGGAAATAGTGAGGCGTCCGGTAGTTCATGAACATTACCCCCATAATCTCTTCGCCAACTCTTAACAAAATGCCAGCAGTGGAACAAACACCCTCTCTACCAACAAATGTCTCTTTCTTGAAAAACTTTTTAGCTTTACCTTCGGCTCTCTGCCGATTGGGATCATACAAAACTTCGTTAGATTTTGAATTCGGCTCATAAAGGTTCTTGCGGCGTTTTATAATTTGTGACGGCGCATCTCCCGGGTCAATACCATACTTCATTAGGGGCTTATAGTTAAATTTCCCTTCCATTATTGGAGGTACCAAAGGAAATGTATCGGTTTTTTGATCATAAAGATATATTGTAACGAGGTCAGCACCGAGAATATTATGGGCACTTCGTGCGATTCTTTCTAATAAATCAGGCACTCTTATCCTGGGGTCAGATAATAAAAATTGTCCAACCGAATGAAGGCTGTTTAAAGCGCGATCTGTCTGTCTTTTTTCCTGATAGGCAAGGGAGTTTTTAATAACCGTAATCGCGCGATTTGCAAACAACTCTCCTAATTCAAGTTCTTCGGAAAGAAAAGTATGTTTTTCCCAAAAATGCAGGTACAATAATCCATATTGGAAATCATTTATAATCAGCGGAAAACAAACGATCGCTTTTATTCCCTCTTCAAAAGAGGGGTTAATTCTTTCCTGGCTTTCATCGACAAATTGAGGTGTTTTAGTTGATAGTGCTGTGTGACCTATACCATCCTTACGGGGAGGATATTTGCGCAAAAAACTTGGCCCAATTGAACCGGCACAAGCTTCGTATGCGAATTTTCTATTAAGCTCATTGTACAAAAAATGAACGCTCGCTGAATCAGCACCGATTACATTCATCGCATTTTTAGCAACGACTTCCAATACATTTGTAAGCTGATTTTCCCATATGTTTTTGACCCATTGGCAGGTCAACTCAAAAAAAGCTTTTGCTTCATCAATTGAAATCCAATTTTTTGTTGTTAAAAAATAACCGGCTTCAACTGTACCAAATACTTCTATTCTATTCTTAAATTTCGTATTTCTATCAACATTTAATTTATAGCTGGCTTTGGAATCGGATTTTCCGTCTTTTAAATAAAAGCTTTCCCAATTGTACATTTCAATATTGGGCGGGATAAGATGCCCATTCTCGTCTCGTATTAAAAACAATGGGGCAAATATCCTAACCAAATTATCATGTTCAAAATGTTCGTAAATCCAATCATCAAACCGTGGGTCTTTTCCTTTAATTATTTCGATATTTAAGGTTTCGGAAATATCTGTTTGAATGTCTCTTTGAGCGAGTGAATGTCTTGCTAACCCAATCCATTTATGGGCGATTCCAAATGCCTCTTCTGTCTCAATAACATCCCTGCCGTGATCAATAAACTGCAATGCGCCATGCTGAAAACCTTGCTTTTCGATATCATTTAAAAACGCTTCTGATGTCCGATCCAAATCAAAAATTTGAGCGGTCGCTTTTTGAACATTATTAATAGCCTCTACTAATCTTACACGTTTAAATGCAACGCCGACATGATTAGAAAAATCGTTTAAAAGTTCCAGATCCAAACCGCTGAAGCCATTTGATAAATCGCTTACAATCAACAGTACACCGACTTTACTTTTGCCAGCGTTAATGGGAATTCCAATGAGAGAATGAATATTCTCTGCTAATAATTCGGGAGGGCAGTTATATTCGTTCGCCATTGCATCGATTTTGATTGTTTTATCAAATTTCAATATGTTATCAACATATATTTCCAGATGAGATGCCGTATTTTTAAAGCTATTATCTTGTGTGTCTGACTGATTTCCTAAAGAAAATTGATAATCCGCATCGTTTGCCTCGACAAGGAAAATATAACTTGCTACAGCGTTTGTTAACTCTCGAGCACCATCGGCAGCAACCTTCAACATTCTATCATTACTCCAAACGCGACTTAAATTCTCAGCAATTTCTGATAGTTTCTGGCTGCCCTCCAACCGTTTTATATTCTCAATATGGAGATCGATATTGCGAATAATTTGATTAACTTTTCGAAATTCGCTTTCCCCAAAATCATAAAATTTTTTTTCGAAAGAGAATATCTCCAAAACGCCTATAACCTGTGTCCCTGTTTTTAGTGGAATTGCAAAAATGGATTTCCATCCGGCTCGTTCTGCAAAATGGGTATATTTAAAATCATGGCTGTCTCTTATACACATCTGACGCTGCCGACGGGCTTCTTGGTGTAGGTCTCGG
>CAXHHS010000154.1:0-10794 GCA_964015645.1 uncultured bacterium | reverse complement strand
CGAATGAGCAATCAAACTATCTTGATACTACCGGTTTTTTTAAAGCGTATAAACGGGCGCCGGGCGATAATATTTTCTTGGAGAAAATGTATGAAGACACCACATTCACATGGCCGGATAACGTCTTTGCGCTTTCTCACGTTAGTATACCAATTTCCCCGCAAGATTACTTCTATGGAGAAGAATCAATTTTGGGAAATATTGTTTCCCGGGGAGAATCGGGCGTTTTATTAGTTGACTCCGCAGAGCTAAGCCGAATTCGGTATAATCCATTCTTTTTTATCGTAGAAAAACGAATTGAAGCGGTGGTTCAAAATTAGGCGGTTCTCCTCTGAAAAACCTACTCCAAGCTCAATTGATAATTGTTGCTTGGAGAGTACTCAAAATATGGATAAGAATAATGCTGTCTTATAACTTACTAAAAGCTATTGCAATTATAGCCCTGTTTTCTTTATCCACATTCAGCCAAACTACGCCTTCGGCAGACACGCTATCCGACAAGGATTATAAGGCGAAAATACTCATCGTTTATTATTCCCAATCCGGTTATACGGAAAAAATGGCCGAAGGCGTGGTGGAAGGCGCAAAACGAGTAGATAGCGTGGCAGTGATTCTCAAACCCGTATCCGAGGTTCGCAAAGAAGATGTGGTCTCCGCCCACGCTTTGATTATTGGCTCGCCAACTTATTATGCCAATATGGCGGCGCCGGTCAAACAATTCATCGATGACTGGTTTAAATGGGAAATCTCGATGTTCGATAAAATTGGCGGCGCATTTGCTACCGGCGGCGGGCGCACTGCCGGGCGGGAGCTGGTCATCAATTCCTTGCTGATGGCAATGTTGAATAACGGGATGATTGTTGCCGGCCCGCTTTACGAAAGCTGGGGAACTTTCGGTGCATCCGCCATTACCGCCCCGCCGGATGAAGGCATTAGCGAAGGCGAATTGGATGACGCCCGGCGATTGGGAGAGAGAATTGCTAAAGTAACATTAAGGATGAAGAGAAGCCGGTGGGACTAAACTTACATCGGATTTGCTATTCGCTGTTAGCCATTGGCTTTAAGCAACAATTTTTTGCTAAAGGCCAACAGCTAATAGCACTATTGAAAAACTGTAGGCAATTTATTTTTTGATGTCTTTTTTCGCAACCCATTTATCCTCTTTGCCTTTAAATAGCTCTTCGTCGCCGGCTTTTTTGAAAATTCTCAGGGCGTTGTTTTTCCCGACAACCTCCGGTGAGGTTTCTGTATCTTTGGCGATAATAGCATACAATTTTCCCCGGTCAGTATTTTCGCCATCGACGATTGCTTTAATTTTTTCGTCTTTTGCGAACGCTTCGGTGGTCGCTTCAACAAAACCTTTGGTGGTTTCGCCGATTTTCTGTTCTTCTTTCAGCTTCGTTAATGTTTCATAACGCGCTTTCATGGTTTCTTTAATAGTGTCTTTGTCTTCATCTTTGTCCTGCGCGTTCGTCGTGACAAAGCCGGCCGCCAGGAGAAACATCAGCGTTATCAGTAAACCGAAATATGTTTTTGTCTTCATTTTATCCTCCTTATCCTTCATTCTGATTTTCTTCGGTTGATGAATCGGACTCCTCTTCAAAATCGAAGAAACTATCCAATTCCTTTTGGACTTTTATGTTAACATCAACAGTGATGTATATTGGCTGAACCTCGTGCTTCACTTTTACTGTTGGGCTGCAAGCAAAAAAACACATCGGTACAAACAGCGCGGCAATTCCCCAAATCAGTTTCAATTTAATCTCCTTTTTATTTATCAAGCGCTTACTTTTTGAGCCTAAAAATACATGGGAATATTTGAAAATGCTATGAATATTTCCCAAATAGAATTTGACATTTTAAATGTCTTATTGAGCTAAGTTTTTTAACTGCTGGTCTTTTTGCGCCTTAACGTATGCTTCTAATACCGCATTCATCAATGTTTGATAGCCTCGGCCCTTAGCTTTAGATTTAAACCATTCCAATACTTCCAAATCAACCCGTAATGATATAGCTTTCTTTTTGGGAGGAAGAATAACTTTTGCAGTTTTGAACCATTCTTCATCCAATTCAGGGATATCAGAAGTATCAATATCTTCATCAGCCATAGCATCAAGCCTTTGCCAATCGGTTTTTGTTGTTTTAGGCAGCTCTTCAGCCTTGTATTGAACGATATTCTTTTTCTTCATTTTTTCTTGCCCTTCTTGCTGAGATTATTCGAATATTTTCGTTCCTTAATGTGTAAATAACAGCGATTATATGATTATTTAATTCACCTATCGTTATATAGCGTTCTTCCTCTTCACGATCGGAGCGTCTCTCAAACCTGCGCGTAAAAGATTTTCGCAGCATCTTCAAATGCAATTCCATGTTTTTGAATATTTTTCTCATTCTTATCTTCATCCCACTCATATTTCATGTTTTAACATACGCAAAGTATATACACTTTCAAAGAAGTACTTTCTTTCAAAAGATTTCAAAAGCAAAGTTAAAGGGGGATTGTAACATAATTCTATCTTTTAATTCCAACAGAGAACAATTTGATTTAACCGCCTAATGACGTAAATTGAATATATTTAAAATTAAAGAGGATAAACAATGTCCCAAGAGTTACGGAATTATTGGAAGACCAATCTAAAATATGTCAGCATTTTACTGGTAATCTGGTTTGTGGTTTCCTATGGATTTGGGATTTTGCTGGCAGACCAAATGGACAGCATTCGATTTGCCGGATTTAAATTAGGATTCTGGTTCGCCCAGCAAGGCTCGGAAATCACCTTTGTCATCCTCATTTTTGTTTATGTGAAACTGATGAATAATCTCGACAAGAAATATAATGTGCATGAGGAGTAACTGGATGCTGGAGAGTTAGTTTGATTTCACTGTAACTCAAGTAGAATATATAGTTACGATAGCTGAGCTAGCGAACATTTAGCACGAACAACGAACAAGCCGGATCGGAGAAAGTAGATGAGTATTTTGGTATGGACCTGGATAATTGTAGGATTTACTTTCGCGCTCTATATCGGTATTGCAATTTGGTCGCGTGCCAGATCGACTGGTGATTTTTACGTTGCCGCCAAAAGTGTACACCCGATTGCCAATGGAATGGCGACCGGGGCGGATTGGATGTCCGCGGCCTCTTTTATCTCGATGGCAGGTTTGATCGCGTTTTTAGGCCGCGACGGCGCCATGTATTTAATGGGATGGACCGGCGGTTACGTATTGCTGGCAATGTTGTTAGCGCCCTACCTCCGAAAATTCGGAAAATTTACCGTGCCGGATTTTGTCGCCGAGCGCTACTATTCCGACACTGCCCGCGTTATTGCCGTTATCTGCGCGATCTTCGTTTCCTTTACTTACGTTGCCGGGCAAATGCGCGGCGTCGGTATTGTTTTTTCCCGTTTTTTGGAAGTGCCGATCACTACCGGGGTTATCGTTGGCATGGTGATCGTATTTGTTTATGCCGTTTTGGGCGGAATGAAGGGCATTACTTATACCCAGGTTGCCCAATATTGCGTGCTCATTATTGCCTACCTGTTTCCGGCAATTTTTATCTCGCTTTTGCTTACCGGAAATCCCATTCCGCAATTGGGCTTTGGCAGCGAGCTGAGCGATGGCAGCGGCTATCTGCTCGATAAATTGGATGGGCTGAACAAAGAATTGGGATTTTCAGAATATACCGGGCGCGGCGCCAAAAGTATGATCGACGTATTCGCAATTACCCTCGCGCTGATGGTCGGAACCGCCGGTTTGCCGCACGTGATTATCCGGTTTTTTACGGTGCCGAAAGTTCGCGATGCCCGCTCTTCTGCCGGATGGGCACTGCTGTTTATCGCCTTACTATATACCACTGCACCGGCAGTTGCCGCCTTCGCCCGCACCAACATGATCCAAACACTCAATGACAAACCATACACCGCGGCGCCATCCTGGTTTCAAAATTGGCAAAAAACCGGGTTAATCGGTTGGGAAGATAAAAATGAAGATGGCATTATTCAATATCGCGCTGACGCGGGCCAAAATGAACTGACAGTTGACCGCGACATCATGGTTTTAGCCAATCCGGAAATTGCCAGTTTACCGAATTGGGTGGTTGCCCTGGTCGCTGCCGGGGGATTGGCTGCGGCGCTTTCTACCGCTGCCGGATTGCTGTTGGTGATTTCCACATCCATTGCCCATGATTTAATAAAAAATCTGATCTCGAAAGATATTTCCGGAAGGCAGGAGCTTTTTTATGCCCGGATTGCCGCCGGTGGCGCAGTGATTTTAGCGGGCTATCTCGGGATTAATCCACCGGGGTTCGTGGCGCAAGTGGTTGCCTTTGCTTTCGGGTTGGCTGCTGCCTCCTTCTTTCCGGCAATTATCCTGGGGATTTTTTCAAAGAGAATCAATAAAGAAGGCGCGCTGAGCGGAATGATTGTCGGGTTGGTATTTACTGCCGGTTATATTATTTATTTTAATGGTGTATTCGTTGCGACGTTTGCGGAAAATATACCCGAAAACTGGCTGTTCGGAATTTCACCGGAAGGCATTGGCGCTGTGGGAATGGTGTTGAACTTTATCATCGCCGTGGTCGTTTCCCAATTTACCCCGGCGCCACCGCAGAGCATTCGAGAAATGGTGGAAGACATCCGTGTTCCGCGTGGGGCGGGCAAAGCAACCGGTACGCACTAACTAAAGTAGGCAATAGGCAAATTCGTAAGTTGCCTATTGCCTACCGCCTACTATAAAACTTATTTTCGACCATGAATAAGACCAAAATTTCCAAACACCAGGCGCGGAATATCGTGTTGAATGCGCAGTTGCTGGATGGCAAGACGAAACTGCCCAAAGGCAAAAAAGGCGTCGTTCGGATTTTTGACCGATTGGGTTACATCCAGATTGATACGATTTCGGTTATTCAACGAACCCATCATCATACTTTGTGGACTCGCCTTCCCAGCTATACGCAGGAAATGCTTCACGAACTCCAAGCAAAAGATCGCCGGATTTTTGAATATTGGGGACATGCGATGTCTTACATGCCGATGAGCGACTATCGCTATTGCCTGCCGCGGATGCAAAATTTTAAAAACCCCAGGCACAAATGGGTAAAGCAGCGCATCGAACAAAGCGGCCATTTGATGAAACCGGTTCTGGAACGCATTCGCCGGGAAGGTCCCTTAAGCTCGAAAGACTTTGACCCGCCGCCGGGCAGAAAAGGCGGTACCTGGTGGGATTGGAAACCGGCGAAATTTGCCCTGGAATTGCTGCTGTGGCGCGGCGAACTCATGATTTCTGAGCGGCGTAAGTTCCAAAAAATATACGACTTAACGGAGCGGGTTTTGCCCGACGACATCGATAGCAGCTTTCCGGGCGAAGAAGAATGCGGTCATTTTTTTGTAACGCGGGCATTATCGGCATTAGGTATTTTCAGCGAAAAAGGATTGCGCTCTTTTTTACAGCCGGATGCCGGCAGGGATTCCGATTTTTTGGCAGCAAACAAATCGACGATTTTAAAGTCGCTCCACAATTTGATCGATGCCGGAGAAGTCGTTCGTGTTAAAATTGAGAGCGATGAAGATACCGAATACTTCACCTCCCCGGAAAAGTTGGAGAAAGTCACACGGCGCAAACTAAATTCATCCACCACCTATTTTCTTTCTCCCTTCGACAACCTGATTATTCAGCGCGACAGAACCAAACGGTTGTTCGATTTTGAATACACGCTGGAATGTTATGTTCCGGCGCCAAAACGGAAATACGGCTATTTTGTGCTCCCGATTTTGTGGGGGAATAAATTGATCGGCCGGCTCGATCCCAAGGCAGATCGCAAACAAAAGATTTTATTCATCCGCAACCTGGTGTTTGAGCCGAGCTTTGCTGCTTTCGACGAATTTCTACCGGTATTCACCCAAAAATTACAGGCGTTTGCCGCTTTTAATGAATGTGAAACGATTGAAATCGAAACTGTTTCGCCTGCAAAGATTAAGAAGAACCTTTTTAAAAAACTCACGCCTAACGCTTGACAAGTTTGCAAATCTTCATTATCTTGCGCGCCAATAATTGATGAAAAGGAGTGACGTAAAAGAAAATTTAGCCTGATTTAAAATACATTGCTTATCAAGAAAGGTGGAGAGACAAGCTCTGTGAAGCCTTAGCAACCTCTCCTGGTTCCCAACGAACCGGAAAAGGTGCTACTTCTTGCAAAAAAATTTCTTTTGAGAGATAAGCCTGATCGATATTTCAGCCCTTCCTCTCTCGGAAGGGCTTTTTTTGTGTCTTTACAGCTTGTTGTCCCCCCTAAAGAATAAGTTGGAATTAAAGGTGAAAATTTAAATACAAAAAGGAGACCCGCATGGCATTTTTTAGAGAGCCTGAACAAACAGATGTAACACCGGAAGATATTACGAAATTATTTGGCAAAACGGATAATGCGCCAAACGATATAGAGCAAAATAACTCTATAAATCAATACCGGTTGCAAACGCAAGCGATTCGGGCAGGTGCCGGGCCGGATCCTGCTACCGGTGCAATTGTGACGCCGATTCACCAGAGCACTAATTTTGTATTTAAAGGGCCGGGCGAACCGCGCGAATTTGAATATTCCCGCTGTGGAAATCCAACTCGAAAAGTATTGGAGGATAATCTTGCCGCCCTGGAAAAAGGCGCCTACTGCTCGGCATTGGCAACCGGGCAAGCTGCCGAGTTAATTGTGATGAACCTGTTTAAACGCGGCGACCACCTTATCTGCGGTAATGATGTTTACGGCGGAACGATTCGCCTTTTGAATCATTTTCAGCGATTGTACGGTATTGAGGTGAGTTATATTTCCCTGGTCGACCCCAATCGCGTAGAGGATGAAATTCGCCCAAATACGCGCGGTATCTGGATTGAAACACCTTCCAATCCGCTATTTAATATTGTTGATTTGGAAGCAATGGCAGAAATTTCCCATTCCCGAAATTTGATTTCCATCGTCGATAATACGGTTCTAACACCCTGTTGCCAGCGGCCCTTCGATTACGGAATCGATTTTGTCGTTCACTCCGCCGCCAAATACCTTAGCGGGCACAACGACGGCCTGGGCGGAATTCTGGTTTGCCGCACAGATGAATATGCGGAAGATATCGCTTTTGCCGCCAACGCATTAGGCGCGGTTATGAGCGCATTCGATGCCTGGCTAATTGCTCGCGGCGTTAAAACGCTGCCGCTGCGGATGCGGGAACATCAAAAAAATGCCCTGCAAGTCGCGCAGTTTTTGGAGCAGCATCCACTGGTGACACACATTTATTATCCCGGTTTAAAAAGCCACCCGCAGCGCGATTTAATCGAAAAACAAACCAGTGGATATGGCGGTTTGCTCTCCTTTGAAATTAATGGTAACCTGGAGAGAGCTTACCAGGTTTTAAAACGCTGTAAGCTTTTTTATATGGCGGAATCCTTTGGCGGGGTAGAATCGTTAATTTGCCACCCCAAAACCATGAGCCACAGTTCCATGACGCCGGAAGCAATGGCAGGCGCCGGAATTACTGATCAACTCATTCGCCTGTCCGTTGGATTGGAAGACGCCGAGGATTTGATTGAAGATTTGGCACAGGCGTTGGAAGAGTAGGGAAGTCGCATAATGCGCGTACTAAAACACTGTAATTTACAAATTAGAAAAGAGATAGGTTATTTAATGAATTTGTTTATTACCGGAAGACATCTTGTTTGCAAAATCGAGATAGTAGCATTTATAATTTGCAGCACCCTATTGGCGTGTGGCTATAATTCGAAGTCTTTGGATAAATCAATGGCGGATACGACACTGAGTGCACGAACGACAGAGATTAATCTTAGCGCTTTATTCTCCGATATCGATGGCCCCGGAACCTTTGTGCTGCTGAATGCCAAAACCGGCCAAAGCCTTTACTACAACCCGGAGCGCGCGCAGCAGCGATTTATTCCCGCTTCCACCTTCAAAATCCCCAATTCCCTGATTGCACTGGAAACCGGTGTGGCAAGCGGGGCGGATTTCGCGCTTCCCTGGGATAGCACGGCCGTTCCTCCCAAAACCTGGTGGCCGAAATCCTGGCGGCAAGACCAAACCCTCCGAAGCGCATTTTAAAACTCGGTGTACTGGGTTTACCAGGAGTTGGCACGGAGGGTGGAGGCGGAGCGAATCCGGAAATACCTGGCGCAATTCGATTATGGCAACCGGAATATCTCTCCGGCGATTGATACCTTCTGGCTGGAGGGCGATCTTCGTATCTCCCCGCAAGAACAAGTTGATTTCCTGCAGCGATTCTATTTTGAAAAGTTCAATATTTCCCGGCGATCTACAGAAATCGTTAAAGACATGATGGTGATGGAAAGTACCCTCGATTATAAATTGGGCGGTAAAACCGGCACTGCCGAGGTTACAAAGACCCGCGAACTCGGTTGGCTTGTTGGTTATCTTGAACGGGAAGAAACCGTTCACTTTTTTGCCCTCAACATGGAAGGTGAATCAGTATGGGAAAAATGGCCGCCGCAAAAGCGAGTTGAGTTGGTGAAAGCGATTTTTGTGGAGGTGGGGGTATTACCTGACCAATATAAATCAAGCCTACACCCCCAGCAGAGCAATTGATGTCTACTCGATGAATTAAAATTGTGACACACTCCAAAAACTGCCTTACTTTGTACAGTGTGCTCAAAAAAGGCCATAAATTAAATAAAGCATGCAAGTTTTAATTGCTATCTATCGCCTAAACCTCCTGCTAGAAAAAGAAATTTTCGCCTCAAAGCTCAATAAGTTCAGCATCCTATCTTAGCCGATTAAACCCAATATTGTGATGAGTTTAGGCACGATTTCTTGTAAGTCGTCCTAACGTATTGTGCGCTTATTCTCCAGGCTTAAAGTTGATTAGCCATAACTCGTTTTGCTCCTGGCACAGCGATTGTTTAAGGGAAGAGATATTTTACTGTTATAAACGTTGTGAATTTTTCGATTGTAAAGGAGACATAATTATGTTCAAATCCGTATCCGATGTTTTGAATCTCGCCCAGGAAAGTGGCGCTAAAATCCTCGACTTAAAATTTATGGATTTCCCCGGCCTCTGGCAGCATTTTTCAACCCCCATTTCATTGTTAACGGAAGATTTATTTGAAGAGGGATTTGGGTTCGACGGTTCCAGTATTCGCGGCTGGCAGACGATTAACGAAAGCGATATGATCGTAATTCCTGATCCCAACACTGCGATGCTCGACCCTTTTATGAAGCCGGCTACCCTCAGCTTAATCGGCGATGTATACGATCCTTTGACCAAACAAAAATACTCCCGCTGCCCGCGCAATATCGCCCAAAAAGCGGAAGCCTATTTAAAATCCACCGGCATTGCCGATGCCGCTTATTTTGGCCCGGAAGCGGAGTTCTTTATTTTTGATGATATCCGCTTTGATCAGAACGCTCATTCCGGCTACTATTTCATCGACTCCGTAGAAGGCCGCTGGAATTCCGGTAAGGAAGAAGGCCCTAATCTCGGTTACAAACCGCGCTACAAAGAAGGCTACTTTCCCGTTCCCCCTGGCGATGCCTTTCACGATATTCGCAGCGAGATGATCTTAACAATGGAAGCCTGTGGCCTGGAAGTTGAATGTCATCATCACGAGGTGGCTACTGGCGGCCAGGCGGAAATCGACTTAAAATACGGCCCGCTGGTACAAACCGCGGATGATTTATTGCTGTATAAATACATCGTAAAAAACACCGCCCGCAAACATGGCAAAACCGTTACCTTTATGCCCAAGCCATTGTTTGCGGATAATGGCTCCGGGATGCACTGCCACATGAGCCTTTGGAAAGGAGACACCCCGCTCTTTGCCGGTGATGGTTATGCTGGTTTAAGCGACACCGCGCTCTATTATATCGGCGGAATACTCAAACACGCCAAAGCGTTAATTGCGTTAACCAATCCCACAACCAATTCATTTAAACGACTGGTTCCCGGTTACGAAGCGCCGGTAAACCTCGTTTATTCACGAAGAAATCGCAGCGCTGCCTGCCGTATTCCGGTCTACTCCAACTGCCCGAAATCCAAACGGATTGAGTTTCGCTGCCCGGATCCCACTTGCAATCCCTATCTCGCCCTTAGTGCTATGTTGATGGCCGGTCTCGACGGTATTGCGAATAAAATCCATCCCGGCGCGCCGTTGGATAAAGATATTTATGATCTTTCTCCACAAGAGCTGGCAGAAGTGCCTTCCACACCAGCATCCTTGGCTGATGCCCTGGATGCCCTGGAACGCGACCACAAATTCCTTCTAAAAGGCGATGTTTTTACGGAAGATGTTATCGAAACCTGGATTGATTACAAGCGTGAGAATGAAGTGGATGCCATTCGCCTGCGACCTCACCCCTATGAATTTGCCCTGTATTACGATATTTAAGCTCAAGCCTCCTGAGGCGAGATACGATGCCCGGTTGCTTAAACGTAGCCGGGCAAGAGAGTCGGGTTGATAAATGCCGTCGCTGTAAAGAATAATTTTGACAGCATCGAATAGCAAGCTCAAATACAGGATTATCACCTGTTTTACCAGGACTGCTTATGGGCCTGTCCATACGGTGATATAGTGGAAAAACAACCACAAAGAACCATTCTACCTGATAACCAATTTCGAATTGGCTGAAGAAGCCTGCTTCTGGTATAAAAAACGCTATCATATTGAAACCGTCTTCTCCGATCTAAAAAACCGAGGGTTTAATTTACAAAAAGGCAAACTCAGCAGCCCAAAATGAATTCAACGACTGCTGATTGCGGCTTGCCTGGCTTATATCCGGATGATTTATCC
>CAXHHS010000153.1:0-10805 GCA_964015645.1 uncultured bacterium | reverse complement strand
CAGTCCTGGGGCTATACCGTCAACATTATCGATGATGACGCCTCCCAAAGTGCCTTTAACGCGGCAGCGGCTTCCGTAGACGTCGCCTATATCTCTGAAAAGGTTCGTGTTTCCAGCGTTGGCACTAAACTTAAAGGCGCGTCCATCGGGGTTGTAAATGAAGAAAAAGGGATAATTGATGACTATGGTTTTGCCACCAATCACGGCAGTTTTACGGCAAGCAGCATCGATATCACCAACAATACTCATTACATTACTTCGCCGTTTGGCAACGGCACACTTACGTTTCTTAACGAAAGTTCATCATCGTTGCATCATGCTTCCGGTACATTGGCCGGCGGCGGGCAAGTGCTGGCCGAAAGACCTTCCGGTAATACCGTAGCGTTAATGGCGATTGAAACCGGCGGCAGCCTGGCCGGCGGCGGAACCGCAGCAGGCCGCCGGGTAAAACTTCCCTGGGGCAAACGCGGGTTTGATATTAACGATCTCAATGCAAATGGCGAGGTGTTGATGCTGCGCGCCATCGAATGGGCCGCCGGCGGGGGAACATCTTCCACCACATTATCACCGGGCGAAAGTATGGATGTAGTTGTGAATTTTCATCCCTCTTCCGCAGGTGCTAAAAATGCCGTTATGCAGATAGAAAACAACGACCCGGATGATAATCCCCTGGAAATTCCCTTAACCGCAAATGCCATCGTTCCCGGCAACGGATGGAATTACGCCATGTTTGCTGATAACGATCTAAAATTAGATGATACCGGAACTGTTAACGGGGATGTTCATGCGAATAATAATGCAGACATTTCTAATGATGTAACGATCAACGGAAATGTTACCGAAGGCGGATCCAGGCCGCTTCCCACAATCGACTGGAATTTTTACGAAGCCGCCGCCCAGGCCGCCGGACAGTGGGTAGATGGCGATAAAACCTTTGAAGATGGAACCTATACCGGCGTGTGGTATGTTACGAATAATGTTAAAATAGAAGAAGAAGCGGTCATCTACGGGACAATTGTCGCCGAACATGATATTAAAATCGAAAGCGACGAGGAAGTTGTGGTTCAAGCACCTGCAGGTTATCCATTGCTGGTTGCGCAAAATACCGTCGAATTTAAAAAAGATGTCAGTGGCCTAAATGGGTTGGTTTATGCCGGAAACGATCTTAAAACGGATAAGGATGTTGCAGGAACCGGCGCCCTGATCGCCGCCAACAAGGTGGAATTAAAAGGTGAGATTATATATACTTTTGACGCCAGCTATACAACCAATATCGCCGGAATGACATTTGATAGCGGCAACAGCAAACTCCTTAAAGGCACTGGAGCATCTTTAGCGGGAACCCCCGGCGAGGTTGTTGTGACTGATTTCGCCTTACAGCAAAACTATCCCAATCCGTTTAACCCCAGCACTACCATTCGTTTTGCGCTCCCCGAACCCGGGACTGTTTCTTTAAAGATTTATAACACCCGGGGGCAATTGGTAAAAACATTGGTATCGGGTAGTTTACCAAGCGGGTGGCATCAAGTTATTTGGAATGGAACTGGCAATAATGGAGTTCAAGCCGCCAGCGGCATTTACCTCTACCGAATTCAGGCCGGAAATTTTTTACAAGCCCGGCGAATGTTGTTAGTCCGGTAATCGATAAAATTCGAGCGATAACCGCATAAAACCAAAAGCGATCTGCAATCAAATGTAGATCGCTTTTGGTTAAATTGTAACGTTTTATTACCATTTATCAAAAGCAGAACACGAATGTAACATTTTATTACTATTAGAAATGCAAGAACAAAAACAGGTTAAATCTATTAGTTCATAAAAAACAATACATTATGAGCTTTATGAAGTAGATCAACAACATGGCATATAATTTGTTTTATAATTGATCAAGCTACTTGTTAGCAGACGTTCTTTTTTCAAAAGCACCCTTTCAATCGATTAGATTCCCATTATTTAAACCCGCTTACTGCATTCACTAACACCAAGGAGAGTGATTATGTATCGTTTTAACAAAAATATTATTTTGCTATTTACAGGAATTTTAATTTTCGGATTGATTTCAGGATTTTCCGGATGTTCCAAAAACACCCCATTTACACCGAATGATGCCGGCCAGGAATTGCTTTCAGTTAACCAGCCAATTTCTCCTTCGGGAAAACAGATCAATTTTATTACCTGGAATAACGAGCAAAAAGATGGTATCCGATCCTTAAACAAGAGTTATACTGCATCGGAATGGATCAGCAAGCGGAAGGGCGGAGCATTGTATATGGGGGTTGAAGGGACCGTTAAAGGCGGCAATGGTGTATCCGTAAAAACCCATTTTGCTGTTACGCCAAACTCTATTAGCGAAGACGCCGAGGTAACGTTAACCTTTGATGACGAAAAAATCGATTTTGTATTTGGCCCCTCCGGAACGACCTTTGATCCACCGGCTCTCCTGAACCTTGTTATTTATGGATTGGATTTAACCGGTGTCGATTCGGAATCAATTGGTTTCTATTATGTATCCCCGGATGGAGCCTGGGAGATAATGCCCAGCGAGCAAGTGATTGTTAACCAGAAATATGGTTTTATTCGCATTGTTAATGCTCAAATCAGCCATTTTTCTCGCTATGCGCTTTCGAAAGATTAAACTATAAATCTCAGCGGAACAAGTCTCAGTGGCGAGACACTACATTTCCAATGTAGAGGGCGAGGTTCAATTCCTCGGTTCCGCTCAAATTTTTTAACTGTACTAACTAACCAAGGAGAATTATTATGAATCGTATTCAAAGGATGATTGTTTTACTCGTTTCGGGAATTTTTATTTTCGGATTGGCTTCAGGGTTTTCCGGGTGTTCGAAAGATACTCCATTTGAAATAGAAGATGCCGGCCAGGAATTGGTTTCGGCTGATCAGCCAACGTTTCCATCCGGAAAACAGATCAATTTTATTACCTGGAATCAGACGAAAAACAATGGTGTATCAGCGCTTCATAAAAAGCACACAAAAACAAAACATATCAAAAAGGATAAAGGCGGAACGATTAAGTTCGATGTAAAAAGCGAGCACAACAATAGTGACAACACCAATGATGACGATGGTGATGACGATGATGACGATGATGACGATGATGAAGACGATGATGATAACGGGAATGAAGTAAAAATTAAAGCGAAATTTAAAGTTCAGAAAAACTCAATCGACCAGGATAAGCATATAGATGTTATCCTCGATGATCAAACAATTGATTTTGTATTCGGCCCGGCTGGAACAACTTTCGATCCCCCGGCTTTGTTAACCCTTACAGTAAAAAATGTGGATTTAACCGGTGTCGATCCGAATGCTGTCAATATTTATTTTGTCAACCCCAACGGGCAGTGGGAATTAATGTCCAGCGAAAAAGTAGTAGTAAACATTAGCAAGAAAAAAATCAAAATTAAGAATGCCAAAATTCATCATTTTTCTCGCTATGCGCTGTCAAAAGATTAAACCGGCAGAACTATTATATTCGTAAACGATTCATTAGCTGTGATAGCACGAGGGCTTTAGTTCCAATTTCTGCTATTAAGTGCAATGGAGCTAAAGTTTAAAAGGAGAAAAGGTAATGCCCAAAAAAAGAGAGACAAAATTAGAAAACCATCAACAACACATTGCTCAACAAATTCAGGAATTTTTCGCCAATCTCCAAACAGGGGATACCGGATGGGAATCTGTTTTTCAAATTTTGCAATCTTTAACGCTTCAGTTGACAGATGAAATTGAACAATCCTTAAGAATCCAATTCCTGGAAAATTCACCGCTACAATTATCGGTAGAGAAATTACTGGATAGCGTTTCGGAAAGCTTAACCAGGGCGCAAAAAATTAATATTAAACTGCGCCTGGGGCGCGATTATGAAAAGTTAGGCGCCTGGGATAAGGCTCTTGATACTTATAAGTCACTCATCGAACTTTGCGATTCTTCTGAATTTAATGATCGGAAAGCGGAAGCATTGCGCTGGGCCGGCCATATTCATTCCATGCGAAATAATTGGCAAGAGGCTTTAACACTTTACCAGGATAGTTTGGATGTATGTTTAAAAAACAGCAACCAGCCCGGCGAAGCACAGGCTTACAACAGCCTGGGTATTTTATATTTTGAACAGGGTGAATTTGGAAATGCGACTTCTTATTGGAAAAAAGGGTTAGAGCTGGCTGATTCGCTGGATGAAATTAAACTAACTGCCAAAATTTATAACAACCTGGGAGCGCTGGCAAATGCCCAGGGGCATCCGAAAGAAGCCCTGGCATACTATGGAGAAAGTGTTCCCCGCTTTGAAAAAATAGGTAACAACCGCGGCCTGGCGGAAACCTTCCATAATATGGCCATGAGCTATTTTGATTTGAATAGCTGGTTAGAAGCCGGAGAATACTACGAAAAGAGTTACCTCCTGGCAAAAGAAATCGGAGATGTTCGCCTGCAAGCCACAATTAAACTAAACCGGGTCAAACTGTATCTTACCATTCGCGATTGGTTGATTGCGGAAGCGCTTTGCAACCAGGCATTGCGAACCTATTTACATTTGGAAGATCGCCTGGGCGAAGCAGAGGTCTATAAATTTTTGGGCGTTGTTTATACTATGAAAACGGAATGGAACAAAGCCAAATCTCATTTTGTAGACAGCATTCAACTATTGAAACAATTCAAGAGCCTGCTTTCCGAAGCAGAAGCGCACCTGGAATACGGCCGAATGTGGTTGAAAAAGAATAACCCGAAATCGGCGCGCAAGCAGTTTGAACAGGCGTTAAAGTTGTTCACCAAAGTTAACGCTGTAAAGGAAATAGAAAATGTTAAAGAAGAGATAGCCAAACTACCTTTACAAGAATGATTCGGCCAGCCGGGTAGCAATACCCGGCATTTTACGCAGCAGTTCCTCGAAAAAAACAACGTTTTCCCCTACATTTTAAATTTAGAAAATTTCTGTCGTCAATGTGTTTAATACCACGTCCTTCAAATAAAATGATGTTATAATAGACTGCGTTTCAAAATTTTTATTTGAACAGCTTATAAGCGGAACAGGTCTCAGTGGCGAGACACTACATTTCCAATGTAGCAGGCGAGGTTCGATCCCTCGGTTCCGCTCTCTATTTTTACTGATTTTTATTTGATCTTATCGACTATTCATATCTAAACAACATATTTTTGTTTTGCAGATAGTAAGCAAATAAGAGCGTTATCTGTCATCATTTTATAAAGCTGACATGCTGGCCGGATAACATTTATCTGCCTTGACAAGCCCGTTAGAATAAATGTATTCTCCAACAGGCTCGCTACATTTGATCCTGGTTTTGGGGAACGTAAATTGAACGGCTCTATTTGAATGCCGTGCTTAATGGCCAAGATTGTTTCCGCCATTTTTTGCTTCTTGACAACATATTCCTAAACCGGCAACCGAATTCGGGTGTCGAAAAAATAAACTACATAACATCAAAAGCGAGGAGAGGTGCTCATGTATGTTATTCATTTTTTCAATCCAAGACAATTTACTATCAAATTAGTTTGCGGAATTATACTCGTTTTGGCAAATTACACTTTCGCTCAAACCGGAATTTGGACATCTTCCCAGGAACTATCCAATATTCCAATGTCCGGCCCTGCCTGGGATGCTGCCTTAAATGCTGCGGATATTGCTGATCCCAATAGCGCAACCGTTTCGGATCAAGACAGCGACAATAATGTCGAAATCCTTGCAGCCGCGATTGTTTACGCTCGCGCCGGAACGAATAGCTATAAAGATAAAGTTGTAACGGCGATAGAAAAACTGGTAGCGGAAGGGCAGCCGGGCGATAGAACACTTGCCTGGGCAAGGGAAACGGGCGCCTATGTTATGGCAGCGGATTTAGTCAATTATCGAACCGCTGCTTTTGAAACCTGGTGCCGTAATATGGCAGAGGTATGGATAGCCACTGATGACAGAACAATGCTGGAAATGTTTAAAAAACGCCCGAATAATTGGGGGTCTATGGCGTTTGGTTCTCTCGCTGCCATTTATGTCTACTTGGATGACAGCAATCGCTTAACTGAAATTCGCGATTATTGGATACAACTAGTGCTTGGCCCAAAGCCTGGTGAATGTTCTTACGGCAGCGATCTTTCCTGGCATGTCGATGAAAATAATCCGTTACTCATCAATCCGGTTGGAGCCACAAAAAACGGGTTGAATATTGATGGCGCTATTCCCGATGATATGCGGCGAGGAGGAAGTTTTGCAGATCCGCCGGGAAGTACGGGATATCCCTGGGAACATTTACAAGGAACCCTTACAGCCGCTCGAATTCTTGACCGTGCAGGTATGTCGATTTGGAACGTTGGAAGCGATGCCATTTTTAGAGCAGCTTACTGTCTGCAAGTTCGTTTTGAAACTGCGTATGGCAGTTGGAAAGCTGATGGAGATGACGAATGGCAAATACCTTTTTTGGACAATGCTTACACCACAAGCTGGGCTGATGGTTATGACACGATCAATTCACGAATATGGGAAGCCGGTAAAATTGCCGGATGGGCTTACGTTACATTAGGGGAAACGCCAACTGGAGAACCCACCATTCCGAATCCTCCAAACGCGCTTACAGCTACGAGTTCCGGTACTACTATCGATTTAACCTGGAGTGATAATTCAACGGATGAATCCGGCTTCAAAATCGAACGGTCGGAAGATAACGGGCAAACCTTTTCCGAGATTGCAAATGTTCTTGCGAATACCACCCAGTATTCAAATAGCGATCTTGTTCATGCAACAGAATATTGTTATCAAATTCGAGCGTATAATTCTGCCGGTAATTCCGATTACACCAATATTGCTTGTGCCACAACCCAGGATAATGGCGGGCCAATAGATTATGTTGCTGCCAATGAATTGAATGTGGCAGGAAATCAAAGTGGTGATTTTACGGATACCCAATCCAGTGATGATACTTATGAATCCATTCAGGAGCGGGAGAGCGGTGGTAAACCCGCAAATCGATATAGCTACCTGGAGCATAAATGGGAATTCAACATTGCCAGTGGAACTTCCGTAACCTTCTTTTTGGAAGCTTATAAAACGATAAACTCCGAGGGCGATGACTTTGTCTTCTCCTATTCTTCGAATGATGTTACCTACCAGGATATGCTAATTGTAACCAATACAACGGATAATAACACTTATCAATCTTATAGCCTACCCGCTTCTTTAAGCGGCACCGTTCATGTTCGGGTACAAGATACGGATCGGAGCGTGGGAAACAGGTCGAAAGACCGAATTTTTATCGACCATCTGTTTATCCGCAGCGAATCAGGGGAAGTTACACTCCCCAATCCCCCCGGAAATCTTTCTGCAAACCCGTTATCTTCCAGCAGTATTGGCCTTTCCTGGATCGATAATTCTCTAAATGAGTTCGGCTTTGAAATTGAACAATCGGAAGATGGTGGAAATACCTTCGTTCAAATTACCACTGTAAGCACAAATGTAACCGATTATACTGTAAATGGGCTTTTCGCTCTAACGGAATACTGCTTTCGGGTCACCGCTTATAATTCAGCTGGCAACTCCGGTCACTCCAATATCGTTTGCGTGGTCACACCGGAAGGCAGTGGCCCGGTGGACGATGCTGCGAATAGCGAAACAGCAATATCCGGTACACCCAACGGCAATTTCGGTGACACTCAAATAAGCGATAATGTTTATGAATCCATTGAAGAAACCAAAACCGGGGGCAAACCAAGCAACCGGTATACCTATTTGGAACATCAATGGACAATTAATGTAACCGGTGGGAGCACAGTAACCTTTTATCTCGAAGCCCACAGAACGGAGAATAGTGAAGGCGATGACTTTATCTTCTCCTACTCAACGGATAATGTGAATTATACCGATATGCTAACAGTAACAAAATCGACTGACGATGATGCTTATCAAACGTTTACGTTTCCGAATCAACTTTCAGGCTTGGTTTATATACGTGTGCGAGATTTGGATCAAAGCCCCGGTAACCGATCCAAAGATCGTATATTTTTAGATCATATGTTTATCCGTTCCGAAGATGGAGCGAATAAAAACATACTTGGTAAAGGAAATATTGTTCAACCGGCTGATGTCGAAATTCCCAACACATTAGAATTACACCAAAATTATCCCAATCCCTTTAATCCCGAAACCCAAATTTATTTTCAACTTCCCGAACCCAATCATGTCGTGTTAAAAATATTCAATGTTCTCGGCCAGGAAATTCGAACGCTCACAAGCAAGCTATACGAAGCCGGTTATCATAGCGTTCGCTGGAACAGTAAAGACAATAATGGAAATCTTGTTAGTAGTGGAGTCTATCTCTATAAAATTCAAGCAGGCAATTTCTCGCAGGTGAAGAAAATGAACTTACTTCGATGAAGTACTGGATCGTTACGGAGGCCGTTAGCGCTAATCTCCGTAACGATCCGTATCAAGGTACTCCGCCTTATTTTATTGGTTTAAAATCATTTTGCGGGTATTGATGTTTTCGCCTGCTTTCAGTTGGTAGAAATAAAGCCCGCTGGCAGCTTTCTTTCCGGTTTTGTCGCGGCCATCCCATAGTACCGAGTAACTTCCGGTTGTTTTCTCTGAATTTAATAACACGCGTACTTCCTGCCCCAGGAGATTGAAGATTTTCAGCGAAACATAGCTATTCGATTGTAAATCAAATTGTATAGTGGTTTCGGCATTAAAAGGGTTGGGGAAATTCGGGTAAAGAAAAAATTTTTTCGGAAAACTTCTTTCAATAGTTCCGGTTTCCGGTAATGATGTAATAATGTCATCGAACTCAAAGACGCCGATGTCGGCATGGCCTCGTTCGATACGTTCTATTGTGATAGCTGTTGAATCCCACCCGGTTGAGAGAGCGAAGGTAGAGTCGTAGGGCGAAGGAAGGTTTTCTCCGCTATCAATTGCCGGGCTACCGGCACGGACGGTAAAATCGCCTGCTTCGATATTCATAAATAACGGGTCGCCGAAAATATTATTTCGAAAATGCTCGCCATCCGAACTATTCATCTTTTTCAAAGAATAATTTTTTCCATTATACAACATGATCCGTTTGTTAGTATCCGATAGGGTATTATAAAACAGGTTATTGCGGATGGTGTCTTCCGGTGAATCATGGCGAACAAAAATTTCCCAACCAAGCGAATCGACATCGTATCCATAGAAAATGTTGTTGCGAATATCGCTTCCTTCGTTAGTTAAATTGCGGATAGCAAATACTTTATCCAGCTTTTGTTGTTCCGCCGCTCCCTTCGTAAATACATTGTGGTATATTTTAATATCGGATTCGGTATAGGGTATCGGGGTTTCCGGTTGGCCGATACCGCCGGTTGCGAAGGCGATTCCATCTTTGTGGCTGTTTAACACCAGGTTGCCGTAAATGTAGAACGATTGGTTCCAGCGGCCGTAAATTCCGTCAGTATTTTCGATAATGTTATAGCGAATGACGTTGCCATTGATAAACGCCTGGGGATAATCCGGGTTGGGAAAAACATTGATGCCAAAATGATTTGGTACATCGTGAACGTAGCAAAACTCTACATAATTCGAATCGCTGCGCAGTTCGCTAGAAGCGATGCCTTCTTCAGTTACCATTTCTCGTGATTCCAAACCAATGCCATTCCAACCGGCATTGTAAATTTCGCAATGTTGAATCCGGTTATGGTTTCCAATCAAAAGAAGAGCGGTTTTACCTGTGGAGTGGAGAACAAGATTGCGAATAATATTATGATTCCCTTCTACCCAAAGCGCATTTTCGCCAGCGCCAAAAACTTCCAGAGAATCAAAAACCAGATAATTGTTTAAACTACCGCTTTGAAAACCAAGTGTAATTTTTCCCAGGTCTGTTCCATCAATTACGGCCCATTCCCCGGGGTAACTTTTCACAACAATTCTTTTATCTTTAATGCCGTTCATCGTGTTGGGCAACGTAATTTGTTCTTTATAAATACCATCCCTTATAAGCAGCGTATCCCCCGGGAATAGTTGAGTAAAGGCATGTTGTATTGTTTGCCAGGGAAATCGGTTAGAACCGGAATTCCGGTTGCTGCCATACGGGGCAACATAATATGTTTCCGCAATGGAAAAGGAGCACAATCCAAGCAGAATAAATAGTCTCAAAAAAATGTTAGCCGGGCGTTTCATATATCAACCTCTCTTCATGCTACCTGGTGCAGTAATGGTGAATAAGCCATTTCATTGGTAGGAGTTTCGCTGTTGCTTTCACACTGTATATTTAAATTCTGGCGCCAGGGAAGCATGGGCAATGTAATTGCGGCAGCGGCTTCATCTGCCTTCAATACAAACCCCATCAACAATACGCGAAGATGTCTCAATAAGCGGCGAATTGTTGCACTAGCAAAAATTTCCGAATCGAATTCGCAATACAAATTCATATCATCTTCATTCTGATGTATATGAACAACCAGGTCGCAATGAATTAAATATTCCTGATCTCTAAAATCATCGACGCCAGGATGTTTTGCAATGTTTGAATTCGAAAATACAAATGCAGCGTTAAAAATTGATAAGCTGTTAGAATCGAACTTTTGCGCAAATAAAATATTCAACGTTTCGCCGGAAGTATAACGCCCTCCCAATCCGGAGTCTTCGATATTTTTAGCGGTTTGTTTAAGCTGCTCCCGCCCGGAAAACTCACTTTTGAATTCGGTTCTTAAAGCAACCAGGTCCGGGTGCGCATTCTTTTTAGTTTTATTCTTTGTGCGATTAATTTTCAAAATAGAAGCGACGCCAACATTTTTTTCACGGGTATAAAATGATAAAAGCG
>CAXHHS010000152.1:0-10820 GCA_964015645.1 uncultured bacterium | reverse complement strand
TACACCAAGAAGCTCGTCGGCAGCGTCAGATGTGTATAAGAGACAGGGGGTATAATCCGAATTGTTATAACCACCCTGGCCGTCTGCCAGCCAATTCCACCAAAACATACCGTTTATCCAACTTACATTATGAGTTGCTTCAAATGCCGCCCAGTAAAGGTCGGCCTGTTCTACAACATCTGTGCTTGAAAATTGGCGAAAATCATGTGGTTTCATTCCGGCGCCATCGATGCTGCGATAGCCGATTTCTGTTAAAACAAGATTCTTCCCGGTTCGCTTTTGTAATTTTTCCAAATGGTTAAGCCAGGGTTGCCAGCTTTTCAAAATTTCCAGCCGGCTGGGGTCGCTGCGGTTGGCTACCGGAAAATAAAAATTGATACCGACAAAATCCAGTTCCTGCCAAAACGGGACAGTGGTTGCTTCATCCCAGGATGCTGCGTAAAGCAGTTCGCCCGAAAAAATATCTCTAACTTTGAGGATAGTTTCCTGCCACAATTCCTTATGTTTTAAAGTTCCAGCCAATTCGGTTCCGACAATAAACTGCGATGCGCCATTATTTTGCGCTAACTCTGCTAATGGCAAAATAAAATCCCAATACGATGAAAACCACGTTTGTGCATCATCCGGGTTTATATTACCACTCCAGGAAAAATCATCAACATTGATATGTGGCTTTAATGTAACCTTTAAGCCCTGGCTAACAGCCAGGTCAATGCAGTTTTGGATAGACGCCATTTCAGGCGTTTTTCTAAAATCTTGCCGTATGCTTGTAGCGTGAATATTATCTTGATATGCAGTCACCAATACAGCCAGATGGCTGGCTCCAACTTCAGAAATTCGCTCTATTTGCCGGGCGGTCGTAAAGGAGTTATACCCGGTAGAAGACCAGGTGGCAAGGGTAATTCCCTGTATACTTTTTGAAGATGGATTGGAAAAGCCGGTAGGGGAATTTTGGCAGGCAGACATTAAAAGATAAACCAAAAGTAGAGGCGCAAAAAGTTTAGGAAATCTTTCGCACAAATTTTTCACTATCAACACCTTTTTTCAACGTATGAAATCTTAAAACCTCTAAATCGATCTACTAGATTTCCTAAACTTACATTCTACCGTTTGGTTTTATCTTGCAAAAGAATAATTTTACGGAACATATTCAATAACAGCTCTCGATTTTCAATAATGTAAAAAATACCGGATATAACCGTAAGCATCGTAACAATCAACATCAAAACTCCAATAAAGTCAAAATATTTTGCCTGGTATTTTGTTCCATCGCCATAAAAATTCAGCCAGTTTAGATGAATTAAAATGATAAAAATAGTCACCATCTGTAACATCGTTTTCCATTTTGCCAGCACATGAGTAATAATCGGTTTGCTGACATGAAGCGCGAAGAGGCGATTCATAGTGATCACAATATCGCGAATGGCGATAACCCAAACCATCCACGGTATAATATAGCCCAAAACTGCGAATACGATGAGGGCGGATATCACTAAGATTTTATCTGCCAGGGGATCCATAAACTGCCCTAACCGCGTTATAACGCCAAATTTTCTGGCATACCATCCATCGTACCAATCGGTTAACGAGGCAATGGTATAAATAATAGATGCATATAATTGCTTCGCCGGAGAGCTTTGCAGAATTAAATATAAAAAAACCGGTGTTAAAATTATCCTTAAAATCGTTAACTGGTTTGGAATCGTTAGCCGCATCTCACTCGCAATATTTTTTCTATCAAATCAATATAAATACCATAAGTGAAAAAACACATGGTTATTGCAAAATTGACGGATATGTAATGTGAGTTGAATCATATAGGCCAAAAAGGAGATAGCTATATTAAAAACTATACATGTAGTTGACTTGGCGGAGCTATACCCATCCTGCTTCATTGAAATATGTTGATTTTTTTAGGTCTCTAAGTGTATAATTATAAAACAATTAAGCTATATGTTTGAAACGAATTCCGAGAATAAAATAAATGTGATAAAACAAAATGGTTCCTCTGACATGAAATTGGCGGTTTTAGGTATCAGCCGGATTGTAAGATCCATTTTTGAGAACCCGGGAAAATCCAAATTGCAGGATTCGAACCTGGTTGGTTTTATCAATATTGACCCAATTGATAGCACAATTGATTTATCCAAGCTCCCTAAATTGTTAGGTGAGATGAAGGATTTTGAATCAATTATTCGCAAATATGGGATCAAAAAGCTATTGGTAGCATTGGAGCCTGCGGATATTCAAATTCCAAAGCTGAAGGAGATCATCCAATTTTGCGAAAGTGAGAATGTTGATTACGAGTTTTTGAATAATGCGATTTCCAATCATAGAACAGTATATAATACAACTGGCAATAATCAGCCAGCCTACCAAACAACTTTTACAACAATCGGAAGTGATACTTCATCCTTAAATGGTAACCCGGCAGTGGGCATTCCTGATGCCAATTTATACGAAAAAGAGAAACTATCTTTTAAGTATAGAGTTGGCGAGTTAATGAAAAAAGACCCGCCGCCAAAAGAGTTTTTTTTACAACGCCTAATCGATTTGTTTGCTTCTATACTAATGTTTTTATTGTTTTTGCCATCCTGGATAGTGGTTGCAATTGCAATTCGCCTGGAATCGAAAGGCGGCGTTTTATACACCCAGGAAAGGGTTGGCGAAGGCGGAAGAATCTTTAAAATATACAAGTTTAGAAGCATGTTTTCCGATGCAGAGAAAAGAAGCGGGCCGACATTGGCAACGCACAACGATCCCCGGATAACCAGGGTTGGCGGTATTCTTCGCAGAACGCGTATTGACGAACTGCCACAGTTGGTTAATGTTATCAAAGGTGATATGAGTCTTATCGGCCCCCGCCCGGAACGCCCCTATTTTGTTGAAAAATATGACAAAGAAATTCCCCGCTACCTGGAACGTCTAAAAGTAAAACCGGGGCTTACCGGTTTTGCCCAAGTGGAAACCGGGTACGACGAAAGCCTTGAAGACGTTAAAATCAAAGTCGAATATGATCTATATTACATTGCGCACCGCGATTCATTCAAATTGTATTTCAAAATAATGCTAAAAACCCTTTGGGTTGTATTAACTGCGAAAGGCCAGTGATTGAGTACTGTCACGCATGTTCTATCCTTTGACATAGAGGATTGGTTTCACCCGGAAATATTTTCCGGTATGTTTCCAATGGAAAAATGGGATATATTAGAAAGCCGGGTAAAACAGGAAACAGAAATTATATTGAATTTTCTATCCCGTAAAAAGCTAAAGGCCACCTTCTTTTTTCTGGGCTGGGTTGCTGAGCAGTATCCGGAATTGGTAAAAGAAGCGGTTGCAGAAGGCCACGAAATTGCCTCTCACGGCTATTCACATTCCATGATCACCCATCAAACTCCCGAACAATTTAAAGCCGATCTCGAAAAATCACTCAAAATCCTTAATGCATTGAGCGATGCGCCGGTAGTCGGATACCGCGCACCAACATTCTCGGTTACTAAGCAGACGTTATGGGCACTCCCCATTATGTTCGATGCCGGTATTCGCTACGACTCATCAGTATTTCCAATTTATCATGATCGTTATGGTATTCCCGATGCGCCGCGTGATCTTTATACAATTTATCAAAAAGATTCCGAGTGTATTACCGAATACCCGATTACAACCGTTAAATTTGGCCGCTATAATTTTCCGTGCAGTGGAGGCGGGTATTTCCGGCTTTACCCGTTTTCTTTTTCGCTTAGCTTAATGAAAAGATGCCATAATGAAGGGCGGCCAATTATTTTTTATGCCCATCCCTGGGAGTTTGATCAAAATCTTCCGAAAGTAAATCTCGGTTTTCCCGGAAAAATACGGCATTACCGGGGGATTGGAAAATTCCTCCGGAAATTAGATAAAATCACGGATTTATTCCCATTTTCTTCTTTTAGAGAGGCATTTTCTATGAAAACCGTTTGCGTTTAAAAATATTATAGTAGAAACTTTTTTATGAGCATTATCACAGTTAAATTTGCTAAAGACGGTAATTTCTCCGAGTTGGAATGAGATTTGAGGTCAGTGATATTTATAAATACCTGGCTTGGATAATCAAGTAGAAATTCTGTCTTAAATTTTGGGACAAATTTACGAACATATCAAGAGATGATTGATCAAGAAGGTATCAAAATAGTATCAAAAGTTATCGATGACACCAACCGAATAAAATTAATTGAGGTTGGCGGTTTTGTAGACCAGGCAAATTGCCATTTGCTGCAAAACACCATCGATCAATGCTTAAATGAACAACATTATAACCTGGTCTTTGATTTACAAAACCTGGCATATATGAGCAGTGCCGGTTGGGGTGTTCTAATTGGCGAAATTCGGCGATTTCGGGAAAGCAATGGCGATATTAAGCTAATCAACATGGGGCCGGAAATTTATGAAGTGTACCAAATGCTGGAGTTTTATCATATCATTTCCGAATATGGATCGATAGAAGAAGCACTTAAAAGCCTGGATATGGGCGCCGCTGTTGAAAAATTTGATGTTCGCAAGACACGTAAGCAAACGGAAGAAGAACCTGCCGCACCGGCAGCAGAGGTTGAAAGCGAAGCGGCTTCAGTGCCCCCAATCGTAGATGAACCTCCTGAAACGGATCCGCCAACAAAAGAGGCAATATTAGTTAAGGGTGCAAGTGACAAAGATGCTTTGCCTCAAGAGGAGCCCCAGGTTGAAAAGACTTTGCAAGCTGAAGAATCAAATGCCGAAGCGTTGGAAGATCATCCTTTGGTAGAAGAAGAAACGGAACTATCTAAGGAACAAATTGAGCCTGATCCCGCGGTTGAAACATCGCCGGATATAGCAAACGAAAGTCCCATGGAAGAACCGCAAGAAGTTGATTTTCTTGAAAATACAGACGTGTCAAACCCGGCAGAAATGTCCGAAATATTTTCCGAGACTAAACAAAAGGAGGAAAATGTAGAAAAAGATGATACTGAAGATTTTCCCGAAGAAGATACCGGTACATTTGTAGAAGAATCGCCGGTTGATAATTTTTCGGAAAATCGGGAAGCGGAGGCCTATGCGGAAGATGGACTGGTACAAAACAGTGATATTATTTTGGAAGAAGAGATCGATGTTAACATCGATGGAATATTAGCCAACGAAGGCATCTCAAAATCGATTCAATCGATTGATCCATCCGGGTATATTCAATTTGATCCGGGAAAATACAATCGAAACATTAACATTAAAGTAATGCCGATACCGGATAAAATCCGCGACATTGTTGGCAAATACCCGGAGCTGTCTCCCCGGCAAATTCAAAAAATGCTAACCCATCCGGATTATGGCAGCGTCAAAATCGGTTTTTTTAAACTTCGCTCTCTTCTTAAAGCATTGGACCTGGATACAAAAGAGAAACGGTATCGATTTTACCGCTCTGCATAGGATGACAGAATAAATCTTGGAGGTCATAGTGACAATTCATTTGAAATGCTATACGAATAGCAAAAACTTGCTACAATATTTACTTTTATTATTTCTACTCGCAGGATCTTGTTATGCCGGAGGTTTGGAATCGGAAAATTCTTCTGATGCACTTCAAGGTCGAAGCAGGACAGGCACCGTTTTTACGCCTGGCGATGGTGTTTGGATTTCTACGTTTCCTGATACAATATCATTTTTACATGGCGTATTTTCTATTGATGACCAGGGATATGTGGAATTACCAATTGTTGGTAAAGTAAAGATTTCTCACATGTCAAAATTGGAATTTGAAGATTATATAAAACAGGAGTTTAGAGACTATTTACGCTTTCCAAACATAAAAGTAAAACCAATGATCCGCCTCAGCGTACTTGGCGGAATTCCCCGCCCGGGATTCTATTATTTCGATCAAGATCGCTCTTTATGGGATGTGTTATACCGGGTTGGCGGCACGATGGATGAAGACGGATTAAAAGATATGCGCTGGGAACGCGATGGAAAAGTTATTGAAGACGATCTCGTTCCCTATCTTGAAAAAGGAATATCCCTGCGAAGGATGAGATTTCAATCCGGAGATCAAGTCTGGGTAAAAACCCCCGGTAAACCGGGTGCTTTAGATGATTTTCGCTTGATTCTCACCACGGTTGGCGCAGTGGCTGCATTGGTTACTGCTTATGCGACTCTTTCGAGGGTCATTACAGACGGGTTTAATTAATTGCCGGAAGCCGGAGAAAGCAGCATGAATTTACATGGCAATGGCCATCAACATAGCAATAATTTTGCACAAGAAGATAATGAGATAAAAAAGTATCTTCGGATCCTCAATAAACGAAAATGGCTTATCATTATCATATTTCTTGTCGTTTCCGCTGCGTGGGTTACTTACGTTGTGTTTTATGAAAGTAAACCGATTTATACCACAAAGGCGTTGTTGCATTTCCAGGACGCCAAAAAATTAGGTGAGATTGATGGCCAGGGCGGCCGCAAAGTAAATGAAAGCCGGGTAACCACTTTAACAACCAACAAATTGTTAGGGATGGTTGTTCAGGAATTGCAGCTTACGCTTTCTATTTTAACACCGGATGTTAGCCGCTCTAACCTTTTCGAATATGTGGATGTAAACAAGAACAGTATCGCTGGAATTTATCGCATCCGTAAAAACGAAGCCGGAAACTTCAATCTTTATTATTCCAATTTGGAGTTAAAGATAGAAGATAAATTTCTATTATCATTTCAATCACAGGATACGGTTAAAGCCAATAAAATCAAATTCTTGCTTAATTACGATTACGTGCTGCTCTCCTCCCACGAAAATTTGGAGTTCATGATTCGTAATGTTGACCGCGCGATTAATTCCCTGAGATCCAAAATTGCTTACAGTTGGCTGGACAGAAAAAGTAAAACGTATTTGGAAATTTCCGCTACCAGCGCATCTCCCAAAATGGCGGCAACCATTGCCAATATGCTGGCAAAGCGATTTGTGGAATTAGACCTGGAAATCAAAAATCGTAAAACCAACAAAACAATCGAAAACCTTTGGGAGCAATTAGAAAGCACGGAAGCGGAATTAACCATTGCCAATCAAAAATTACAACGATTTAAGGAACAAAACCCGGGGCTTACGGAAGACCCGACGATGAGTTCTATCTCCAACTTTGAACAAAACAAAAGCGAAATACAATTAAAAATTAATGATTTGACCGGCTTGTTATCTCAGCTTTCGGAAAGCACTACTTTTGGAGATTCATTGGCCAACACCCGGCAGCTTTTGACATATCTTATTTCCGAGAATGTCCCGGAAGCGACCGCGCTGGAAATGGAGTTTTCGGAACTCGTCACGGAAAGAAATGGACTACTTGGGCAGTACGCACCAACGCATCCGATTATTATTTCGAACCAGAAGCGTATTAACGCAATACAACCGAAAGTTTTAAGCGAAGGTAACGAATATATCAGCAAGCTGGATGGACGCGTTAGCAATTACAATCGCCAAATTAACCGCGAGAGCCAAAAGTTGATTTCCCTGCCTCGTAAGCAGCGAGTGCTTTCGGAATTAGCAAGCAACCAGCGTGTAAAACAGGATGTGTACGAAACAATTTTACGAAAATATAACCAGGCAAAACTAAACCTGGAAGTCGGTGATGTCGGTGATGTATTTATCCTGGATGAAGCGCGAGTTCCACCACTCCAGGGAAGCCTATCGATTATTATCAACAAATCGCTGTTAGGGCTTGCTATCGGGCTGGCATTAGGGCTTGGCCTGGCCATCGTTTTGGAATTTTTTGATAAAACCGTTCAAACCCCGGAAGATTTGGAATATCGTGTAAAGTTGCCGGTTATCGGCAGCATCCCGGTAATACACAGCGATGAAGCCGTCCCCGGCAACATTCAGGATGTAAAAGGCAAGCGTGATACGAAATTAATCACGATGGATTACTCTCCGACCCTGGAGTCCGAATCTTACCGCGATTTACGCACCAAGTTGCTGTTTATGAATCGCAGCAAAGACCTTTCATCTTTTTTAATGACCAGCCTGCGCCCGAATGAGGGAAAATCGCTGACATCAGCAAACCTGGCAATAACGTTTGCCCAGCAAAAAATCTCCACCTTGTTGGTCGATGCTGATTTACGGCGTGGCGTTCTGCACAATGTTTTCGGAAATCGCAAAAAACCGGGCTTAGGAGATTTTCTTATCTCCAAAGCAACCATCGATTATGAGAATGTTAGCAAACTGGTTCAAAAAACCATTATTCCGAATCTTTACATGGTAACGACCGGGTCGCCAATCCCCAATCCTACCGAAATGTTAGGCTCCGAACGGATGATAAGCCTGCTGAATATCTTCAAGTCTCGATTTGGAATGGTAATTTTGGATACCGCACCATTACAAGCCAGTTCCGATGCCGCTATTCTATCAACAGTGATGGGTGGCGCAGTTATTGTTGTGCGTGCCGAATATACAAATGTAGAACACTTAAACCAGAAGTTGCGCGAATATCCCAACATGCAAGACAACGTTTTGGGATTGATATTAAATATGGTAAAAACGGATCTCAAGAAAGAAAAGTATCAGTACACATATTATAATTACTAAACAAAATTATATCGAAAGTTTGATAAGGATGTCAATAATCTGCCATGGATGGCGGTTGGTTATTTCTCGCCCAAAATTGCCCCGGGTATCTAAGTGGCTTACGGAAAAAAGCCATTTACCGATAACGGCATTCCTGATTCGCTTTTTGAAATCAAAACGCTACCAAATTAAAACAGATGAGAACGGATGATGAAATTTCTAGTGACCGGTTCCGCAGGATTTATTGCATCGAAAATTGCAGAAAAACTATTAACCGAAGGCCACCAGGTAATCGGAATTGATGACCTGAACGATTATTATGACACTCGCCTGAAAGAATGGCGGCTTAGCCAGCTAAAATCGTTTGGCCGGTTTGAATTTTTGCACCAGGATATTTCAAATTATGAAAAAATTCATAAAATTTTTAAAGAGAACGAATTCGAAGCTGTTTTTAACCTTGCAGCACGCGCCGGGGTAAGAGCCAGCGTAGAAGACCCCTGGCGGTATTATGATACCAATGTAAAGGGCACTCTTAACCTGCTGGAATGCTGTAAAAATTATAATATCAAAAAATTTGTATTAGCATCTACTTCCAGCATTTATGGTAATACAGAAACTCCATTTAATACCGAAAATAAAACAGATAACCCGCTTTCGCCTTATGCGGCTTCCAAAAAGGGAGCGGAAGCGTTGTGTTATTCCTATCATTATTTATATAAAATAAATGTCAGCATTCCCCGTTATTTTACGGTTTATGGTCCGGCCGGACGACCGGACATGTCTTACTTTAAGTTTATGCTGAAAATCGACCGTAACGAGGCAATTGACGTTTATGGGGATGGATCGCAGTCGAGAGACTTTACTTATGTTGGCGATGTTGCTAAAGCAACCATCAAGTGTCTTAAACTGGAAGGCTATAATGTTTTAAACATTGGCAACGACCGCCCGGTAGTACTGATGGATATGATAAAAATTGTCGAAAAACTAATGGGCAAAAAAGCCCGGATTAACTATTTATCGCGGCATCCTGCCGACAACTTGATTACCTGGGCAGATTTAACGAAAACACAGGAATTATTAAAATGGCGGCCACAAGTAAAATTGGAAGACGGTTTGGAAAAAGTGGTTGCCTGGTATTCTGAGAACAGGGATTGGGCGAAGAATATAAAAATAAAAGACTAACATGGAACAGTTGGAAATACATTCCTATGACGCACCGCCGCCAAAATGGAATGAGTTTGTTGAAAGACACCCACATAGCAAATTATATCATTTGTTGGAATGGAACCAAATGGTTCAACGAACCTTTGGGCATCCAATCAAATATTTTGTGCTGCGCAATAACGGTTCGGTGGAAGGCGTTCTTCCGTTAACGGATTTTAAATCGTTGTTATTCGGGCATATTGGCGTATCCCTGCCATTTGTGAATTATGGCGGGCCATTATTAAGAGATTCCAATAACAATTCTCGCCTTTTTCAACACCTTTCGGCAGTGCGCGAACGGCAAAAATTTAAATCCATTGAACTGCGATTGGATGAACAGGTCGAAACGCCGCTCCCCTGCAAACAACACAAGGTAACATTTTACCTGGAGTTGCCGGATAGCTCTGAAGAACTTTGGCAATCCTTTAAATCCAAATTACGCAGCCAGGTTCGCCGCCCCACAAAAGATAAAATGTACGCCAAAACCGGCAGCCGCGAGTTATTGGATGATTTTTACAGCGTTTTTTCAGAAAATATGCGTGACCTGGGAACGCCGGTTCTCCCCCGTATATTTTTCGAGCGGATTTTTGAGACATTTCCAAAGAGCGCGAATATCGTTTCGGTTTACTCCGAAGACCACCAACCGGTTGCAGCCTCCTTTCTCCTCCATCATAAAAATTGTATGGAAATCCCCTGGGCGTCTTCTGTCCGAAAGTACAATCGCTCCAGCCCCAATATGCTTTTGTATTGGGAATCGTTAAAACTATCTATTGAAAAAAATTGCCGGGTATTCGATTTTGGGCGCTGCACACCGGGCACCGGAACTTACCGTTTCAAAAAACAATGGGGCGCTATCGAAAAACCATTGTACTGGTACTATATTCTCCCGGAGATTGATAAGATTCCCGATGTCGATCCCAAAAACCCCAAGTACGATCTCTTCGTTAAAATTTGGCAAAAAATGCCGCTTTCGCTGGCCCGGGCGCTTGGGCCGTGGATCATCAAACATATTCCGTGAGATTGGATGCTGGATGCTGGATGCTGGATGCTGGATGCTGGATGCTGGATGCTGGAT
>CAXHHS010000151.1:0-10861 GCA_964015645.1 uncultured bacterium | reverse complement strand
ACTGGGAACTGCCCTATGGCCCCAAACACCAGGGAAGCGAAACGCAAATTCAAGAGGAACTGTATGCGCTGTTGAAAAGCTCTGTTCAATACCGCTTGATTGCCGATGTGCCTCTCGGTTCCTTTCTCAGCGGCGGTATCGATTCCAGCGGCATCGTGCATTTAATGAAAGAAATCGGCGAAGGCGCCATCAACACCTATTCCATCGGTTTTGGCGAAGGGTTTGAGTTTTACAACGAACTGGGCGCTGCCGGGCGGTTTGCGAAGGATTATGAAACGAATCATCACGAGATTTTGGTAAAACCGGATGTCGTAGATCTATTCCCGAAATTAATCGCCGGGTTGGATGAGCCGGTCGCGGATTCGTCTTTCCTGGTCACCTACCTGGTGTCGAAATTAGCGCGAGAAACGGTTACCGTAATTCTATCCGGCGTGGGTGGCGATGAGCTGTTTGGCGGATACCGCCGCTATCTAAACGTGCAGATGAACAAATACCTGCAAGTGATTCCCTTGTGGATTCGCCGCCATATTCTCAAACGCATGGTCAACACGCTGCCGGTAGATCGAAATAATACGCTGCTAAACTATTTTCGTCTGGCAAAAGCCTACATCAACACCGCGGATATGGCGTTGCAGCAGCAATACGGGCATTACACTTCGGTGTTTGCGGATGATTTTCGCCAGCAGATTGCATTGGAAAATGCCCATGTTCCGGATTTTTACGAGCAGTATTTTTCCGAATGCAAATCCGGTGATCTGTTAGATAAGATTATGTATTTCGATTTAAAAACCTCGCTGCCGGAACAGTTGTTAATGCTGACAGACAAAATGACCATGGCAACCTCGCTGGAAGGGCGTGTTCCCTTTCTCGATCATCGTGTGGTGGAATTTGCTGCCCAAATTCCATCGGAATTAAAATTGAAAGGATTTAAGATGCGCCATATCCAGAAAAAGATGTTCGAGAATCGCTTTCCGGATTATGTGTTTCAGCAAAAGAAAAAGGGGTTTGGCGCGCCCATCGGTACCTGGATTCGCAACGAGTTGCAAGAGATGACTCGCGATTTGTTAAGCGAATCTTACATCCGCAGCCAGGGCGTTTTCGATTTTCAAACCATTCGCAAAACGTTAGACGATCATTTTTCAATGAAAGAAGATTATACCGATAATTTGTTAGCGCTAATCGCGTTTCAGATTTGGTATCGGGAGTATTTGGCGTGATGTGCGGGACATGATGCGTGATACGTGTCTTTTTTTCAAGCATCACGCATCACGCAACAAGTTCAAAAAGGATTACCAGCCGTGAATAAAAACAAACTTTCACTGCTTATCAAAAAACTATTCTTGCGTCTCGGTGTTTACGGATTATTGCGTAGACTATTTCCCAATCCGAAAATCGCTGTTTTGCGCTATCATGCGGTGGTAGAAGCGCAGGATAATTTTTACACCTCGCCGCCAATTGCCCTGTCTCCGGCGGAGTTTGAGCGGCATGTACAATACTTTGCGAAAAAATATACTGTTCTATCGCTCGATGAAGCGGTTGATTACTTGAAGCGAAAAGAAACGCCGCCCTCCAATAGCGTGGTATTTACTTTTGATGATGGTTATGCCGACAATCTGCCCGCCGCCCGAATTTTAAAAAAATATGGTGCAAACGGAACGTTTTTTATTACCACCAATCCTATCGGGCGCGAGTGCCGGTTATGGCTTTCGGAAGTAACATATTTGATTCTAAAAACCTCGCAGCCAACTCTCGCTATTTCATTTGGCGGCCAAAATCATCCGTTTCATCTTACCGATACCCAATCCCGCTGGAAAGCGATTCGGGCCTTGATAAAAATTATTAAATCGAATAATCGCAGTGTGCGGGAGAATATTCTGGTACAACTTCGGGAGCAATTTGGAGAAGGAAAGCTCTTGGCGGAAGTTGAGGATCTCATTCTAACCTGGGATCAATTAAAAGAGATGGCGGAAATGGGTATGGTCATCGGCTCTCACACGCTTACCCATCTCAACCTACCGAATGCTGAACCGGAAGATGCCGTTAAAGAAATTGCCGAATCCAAAGTGGTATTGGAGAAAAAATTAGGCAAAAAAATCCGGCATTTCTCATATCCCAACAGCGGGCCGTATGAATATTTTAATGAGCGTATCCGGCAGTATGTAATTGATTCGAACTACGAAAGCTCCTGCACGTCTAAAAACGGGTTCCTCGATCATAACAGCGATTTATTTGCCCTGGAGCGCGTGCGCACCGTTCCGGAATTAGCAGAGGTCGCCCATGAGATGGAGTGGGATCGAATCCTGGAAAGATAAGCGCAAATTTTTCAATGAAGAGGAAACCATAACTTTTTTGAACATTGATGGCACGGATTGAGCGAATTTTCACAGGTATTTATTAAATTTTAAGACAAACGATTTGAGGCAAAACGATTATTTCTTCTAAGTTTATAAAGTTTTTAAAAAATCCGTGCAAACTCGTGTCATCCGTTTAATCCGCGTTCTAAATAGAGATGAAAACAATAACAAAACCGGAAACCATAACATACTTCCAAATCGCCAGCCAACTCAATCGCGCGGGGATTCAATATAGTTTGTTGCGAGATACGAATCTCGGCGATGGAAATTTAGACGAATTGGATTTGCTCATCTGGCCGGATCATAAAAATCGTTTTACAAAACTGATCCAGGGCATTGGATTTGTTCTCCTCAAATCCGGTATTCCCGGCAAGGCGGTATATGGTTGCTTGAGCGGCGAAAAATTCTTGCTGTTGGATGTGCACTTTGCCCTCATCCAAAATGGTCTGAAATATTTGCCCTTAAATGGTCTGGCTGACCGGCTGGAAACCACCGCCGATGGCTTTAAAAAACTATCTGCGGAAGATGAATTGCTGCACCTGTTTTACCATAATTTGATTGGGAAACATCATTTACAGCAAAAACATCTTTCGATTGTAAAAGAATTAATCGCAGCAACGCCGGATATCGCTTACCTCAAAAACTGTATTCCAAATACTCGATTGCAAGAGATCTTTTATGATTTCCTGCGAACACCGGAGAGTTTTTTTAGCGATAAAAACTATGCGTCACAAAAATCGCGTGAGGTTCGAGGTATTCTTACGCGGCAATCATTCAAGAATGCCCGCGGTGCTTTTTCATTCAATTTTTTGCGAAAATGGCATTTTTCCCGGCGCGGCATTCATTTCGCATTTTTAGGCGTAGATGGCGCCGGGAAAAGCACCCTGGTAGAAACGGTTCAGCAGCAATTGAGCGGCCTTGGGAAAATCAAATATCGTTTTGTTTATATGGGGCCCTGGGGGTATATCCGTTCCCCGTTTTTAAAGCCGGTTTATAGGCTCAAACTCTTTCCACCGAAAGAAGATTGGGCAACAATTCTTCACAATAAATTGACCGGGAAGGGAAAAAAATACTCTTTACTCACAATCATCCAAAAACTAATTACCGGGACGTTAAAAGGCTGGGTTTACTATTTTGCAGTGTACCTGGAACAATGGTATCGTTACTTGCGGGAAATTCGCCCGCGGCTTAAAAAAGGGCAAATTATTTTAAGCGACCGCTATACTTACGACCTGCGTTATATCTACAAAAAACGCCCTATCAAACCATTCAAATTTTGGCGCTGGTTTGTCTGCCGGTTTTTTCCGCAGCCGGATCGCGTGATATTTGTTTTTAATGATGCTGAAGATATTATTGCCCGAAAGCCGCAATTAAACGCAGGCGAAATAAATCTTTTCCAAACCTACTATCGCAAGGTACTGGCGAGATATAATACGTTAGAAATCAAATCCGACCAGCCGCCAGAAGTGCTGGCGCAGCTAGTTGTTAGGGAGATTGTGAAGCTGTATCTTGGTAGATCGGCTTAGGCGTGTTGCGTAATACGTGTTACGTATTGCGTGAAAAAACAACGGTTTATATACTACTTGCCATGCAACATGTATCACGTATCACGCAACATTTCTCTCTGCATAAACTACTTTCCAATACCGCTTGACGCCAAACAGCATATCCATATTATAAACCCACATCCCTCTCCATTTAATTTTTAAAAGAAAGATTGTGGCTTAAGCCACTTTTTTCCCGGTGCATCTCATTTAATTACAGCGATTCTTTAGGGAAGAAGGATGTTGGGACGGGATGGAGCCAGAAATTCCTTCATTGACACTCCTAAAGTGTTCTCAGACACTATCAATTAATAACCGGTTAATAGAGGGATGTATTATTTGTCCAGGAAGGTATCTTATGGTACGTTTGATAAGGTTCTTTGTACTCAGTACTATTTTTAATCTGTTTATATTGGCGCAATCCGGCTTCGCGCAAACTGCTGGCCAGCCGGTTGGCAATTTAAAGCCCCAATTCGAAAAGCCGAACCAGAGCAAGGTCGTTTGGTACGACGGTCTTTGGTGGGGGGTATTCCGGGAAAACACCGGGGATAAACGCTGGTATGTTTACAAATTTGATGGCATTAGCTGGACGAAAGACGCTATGCTCGCCAACGCTAACGGGGAAGATCAGGCGGATATGCACATTGCGGAAGATGACAACCAGCTTTATGTGCTGATGTCTACCAATGATAAAGTTTACCGGCTAAGCTACACCGGCAGCGGTTGGTCGTTAGACAGTGGTTTTCCCACAACTGTATCGCTGGTTACCACCAGCAGCGATCCGGCCAGCCTTACCCGCGCACATAATAAAAATATATTTATTTCCAATACTTCCGGCGGTATGATGAACGGCATTGTCAGCCGCGACAGCGCTGAGACCTGGACGGCTTTTACTTTCGGAATTGCCGGCACTTCTTTAACAGACGCAATCACATACAGACAAAATAATACCTGGCACACCGGTGTTTTTATCGGGGAAGGGGTAGGCGCCTCCCGCTATATTTTTAAGTGGATACCGGACAGCCTCGACCCTACCATAGAAACCAATTGGACAGAAGAGATCGTACAATCGACCAGGTTTCCTCAAACCGAACCGGATGACCATGTTAGCATTGTGCGGGATGATAAACACAACCTTTACGCGCTTTGCAAAACCGGTGAAGGGCCGGATTTCGCTTTATTCCGGCGCGATACATTGGGAATCTGGATCGACTACGGTTTATTTACCAACGGGAGTACCCGCCCTTCGCTTGCTTATGATGCTTCGGAAGAAAAAATTTATGCCTTCGGCACTATTCAAGACAAAATTCAATTTACCAGCCTCGATGTAAATAACCTCACCGATGTAAATGCCGATGAATGGCAGCCCATCCTGGAAAACGGCACTGATGAATTCAACAATGTTTCCGTTTCTTATCAAATCCACGATAAATCCAGCGGCATCATGGTCGCCGGGGAAAATGATACCCAGGGTACGATTTGGTATAATTTTATTGACCTTACACTCATCGATTTAAATTTCACCACTATTGGCAACGGCACAGTTACGCTGGATCCACCGGGCGGCGCTTATGACAGCGCATCGGTGGTAAGAATAACCGCAGTGCCGGACCCGGGTTGGCAATTCACCAGCTGGGGCGATGATCTAAGCGGAAATGCTAACCCCGACAGCGTTCTATTGGATGTCGATAAATTTATTACCGCCAACTTTGCCCCGCTTGGTGCGCCGGTATTTAACCTATCGCTTACAATCAATGGCGCCGGCAGCGTTATCGCCAATCCACCGGGTGGAAGTTACGTCAGCGGAACCGTCGTCGAGCTAACGGCTGTTCCCGATTCCGGCGCTATTTTCTCACAATGGAGTGGCGATACAACAGGGGTGGGCAATCCCATTCAATTCAAGATTGATGGAAATAAAACCGTTACCGCCAACTTTGTCAGCAGCTTTAAACTTACCACCAATACCGTAGGCGGTGGCGAAATCGCTATCGATTCTTTAGCCGCCGATAGCATTTACACCCAGGGCACGGTTCTAAATCTTACTGCCATTCCGGATTCCGCACATATTTTTAGTGGTTGGAGCGGCGATTTAAGCGGGCTAACCAATCCCGCTTCGCTAACGATGGATTCTAATAAAACGGTTACCGCGGCGTTTACCCGGCAGTTTGCACTGAATGTTACACCGACTGGTTTTGGCACAGTTACATTAGACCCACCCGGCGGCGTTTATGACAGCGCCACGGTGGTTACCGTAACCGCAACAGCGAATGAAGGCGTAACATTCTCCGGTTGGAGCGGCGATCTTGCCGGCAACCCCAATCCCGCAACGATTACCATGGATTCCGATAAAAATATCGGCACTATTTTCTTAGGGCAATTTCCCATTACCACGACGACTGATGGAAACGGAATTATCGATTTGAACCCAACTGCTGTAGCCTATGATAGCGGCAGTGTGGTAATTGCAACTGCTACACCGAATACCAACTACCGCTTTGGTAGTTGGAGCGGCGATACCAGCAGCACCCAAAACCCGATTACCGTTTCGGTCGATTCCGCCCTGACTATCCATGCCGATTTTATCCGGGAATTTACTGTAGCAACCGCTATCCAGGGCAGCGGTACCATCCAGGCCAGCCCGGCGTTTCCGGCGGAATCCGACACTGCGGTTTTCGATAGCGCCACGGTGATAACATTTACTGCAACAGCGGCGCCCGGTTTTCTGTTTACCGGTTGGAGTGGTGATTTAAGCGGCACCAATAATCCCGCCGCCTTAACCGTCAACTCCGACAAATCCGTAACGGCGATTTTTACCGAACAAATTTCTCTCATCGTTAACACAATCGGCTCAGGAACCGTTACGGTAAACCCGGAAGCGGAAATTTATGAACCCGGAACTGTTGTTGAACTACAAGCATTTCCCGACCCCGGCTACATCTTTAGCGGTTGGAGCGGCGATTTAAGCGGTACAACCAACCCGGCTTCTATTATTATGGATTCCGGTAAAAATGTGACCGCAACCTTTACCCGCCAATTTACCTTAACCGTTGAGCCGAGCAGTTTCGGAACGATTGTTTTGGATCCGCCCGGTGGCGTTTATGATAGCGCAACCGTGATAACGGCTACCGTTATTCCAAATGAAGGCGTGGGATTTACCGGCTGGAGCGGCGATTTAAGCGGAGATGCCAACCCGGAAACCATTACAATCGTTTCCGACATGAATATTGGAGCCATCTTTTTGGTGCAATTTTCCCTGGCTGTCACAACCGATGGCAACGGCACGGTAACGTCCGATCCGCCCGGTGCGAATCATGATAGCGCCAGTGTCGTTTTGCTTACTGCGGCCGCCAATCCCGGCTTTCGCTTTAACAGTTGGAGCGGCGATATTAGCAGCACACAAAACCCCATTGGAATTTCGGTTGATTCTTCCATTGCCGTTCACGCGGATTTTATTCCGCAATACGTTGTTACCACCAGTGTGTTGGGTTCCGGCACTATCGAAACAAACCCACCGTTACCGCCCAATTCCGCCAGCGGTGTGTTCGACAGTTCTACGGTGATTCAATTTACCGCAACGCCTGATCCCGGGTTTTCGTTCGCCGGATGGGCTGGCGGCATAACCGGTATCAATAATCCGGAAACACTAACATTAGACGGCAATAAAACCGTCACAGCAATTTTTGTACAACAATTTTCCCTGGACATTATGGAAATGCCCGGCGGCTCCGTAACGCTAACACCACCCGGTGGATTTTATGATAGCGGCACATCCGTTGGCTTATTAGCCGATCCTGATCCCGGCTTTCGGTTTAGCCATTGGACTGATGATTTGACCGGTACGGTAAATCCAACATCCGTAACCATGAATTCCCCTAAAACCATCGCGGCTAATTTTATCCGGCAGTTCACCTTGACGACGAACATTACCGGCGATGGAACGATCATACTCGACCCGCCCGGCGGCGTTTACGATACTGCCACCGTCGTAACGGTTACGGCAACCCCTGCTACCGGCTCCCTTCTCTCCGGATGGAGCGGTGATTTAAGCGGAACCGATTTGCAACAAACCATTGTAATGGGATCGGATAAATCCATTACGGCGAATTTTGAATTAGACCTTCCGCCACAATACACCATTGAGACCAATGTTACCGGAATGGGAAATATTCTGCTCGATCCTGCACCGATCTCCCAGGATGAGAATGGCGCGGTTTACGACAGCGCAACCGTTATTACCGTTTTAGCCGTTCCCAGCGCCGGTTCGGAATTCCTGTTTTGGGATGGCGATTTAAGCGGAACTCAAAGCCCGCAAGTCATCGTCGTTGATTCCGACATGACCATCAATGCGGTTTTTAACGAAATCGGCGGGCCATCGTTATTTTCCGCTACTGCTAATTCCTCACCTGCGGGAGCCGGATCGATTGATCTAAACCCGCCCGGCGGCCTTTACGACAGCGCATCAGTAGTTATCTTTACGGCGACTGCCAACGAGGGCTATCGTTTCAAAAATTGGAGCGGCAACTTAAGCGGTACCAGCAACCCGACTGCGATTATAATGAATTCCAATAAATCGGTCACGGCAAATTTTCTGCGCCAGTTTACCGTATCGACATCAGCGCCCGGCGGCGGTGGTATCGTGTCACAAAATCCTTCCATTAGCGCTTATGACAGTGCCTCTGTCGTTACCATTACCGCAACCCCTGCTAATGGTTATCGTTTTGCCGGTTGGAGCGGCGACATCAGCGGGGGGCAAAATCCCATCGCTGTAACCGTTGATTCTGATAAAATCATTGAAGCAACTTTTGAACTCGATAATGGTATCGATCAATTTACCCTCACTGCAAACATCAACGGCATGGGCAATGTTACGCTTTCTCCCGATGACGGCATCTACGATGAAGGAACCGTCGTTACCCTAACTGCCCTGGCCGACGTCGGTTACCAATTTAACGGCTGGAGCGGCGACCTTTCCGGGTTGGGTAATCCCGCACAAATCACCATGGATAGCGATAAAAATATCACCGCTACCTTTACGGAACTGCCGTTTAACATTTTTATTTTATCGGTTGTTACCAGCGGCAATGGAACGGTTACACTAAGCCCGCCCGGGGGAATTTACATCGAGGGCACTCCTGTAACAGTAACCGCCTCACCGGGCGCCGGTCACGAATTTAGCGGCTGGAGCGGCGATCTAACCGGAACGACATCACCTGCGACGATTACGATGAACAGCGATAAATCGATTGTGGCGACCTTTGTGGAACAAACCATCGAACAATATTCATTAACATTAAATCCAACCGGCAGTGGTAGCATTATTGCCAATCCGCCGGGCGGCGTTTATGATGAAGGAACCGTCGTTACCCTAACCGCGGTGCCGGATGCCAACTACCAATTTGACGGCTGGAGCGGCGATTTAAGTGGCACAACCTCACCCACGACGATCACGATGGATGGTGATAAAACCGTCAATGCCGCCTTTAGTGAAATACCGCCACAGACCTTTACGTTGAGCAGCAGTGTTGCCGGTTCCGGCAGCGTGTTATTGGTTCCTGGCGGCGGCGTCTACACCGATGGCAGTATTATCACTGTCTCGGCTATTCCCGAAGAAGGCTTCGAGTTTACCGGCTGGAGCGGTGATTTAAGCGGTACAGCCAACCCGACCATCATCACAATGAATAGCAACAAATCCATTATCGCTACATTTGCCGAACTCCCGCCGGAAATATTTACGCTCACGACCAACGTATCCGGCCAGGGGAGTATTTCACTAAACCCGGCGGGGGGCAGTTACGACGAAGGCACCGTTGTAACCGTTTCCGCCATTCCTGATGAAGGATATATGTTCGATTCCTGGAGCGGTAATTTAAGCGGCACTGCCAATCCAACCACCATTGTTATGGATGGCAATAAATCGATTACTGCCGCTTTCAGCGAAATTCCCCCGGAGATGTTTACATTAACCACCGCTGTAATTGGCTCCGGGAGCATCACACTGATTCCATCCGGCGGCGCTTACGAAGCCGGCACTGTGGTCGTTTTATCCGCAACCCCGGCAACAGGATTTGTCTTCGATTCCTGGAACGGTGATTTAAGCGGTTCCAGCAATCCGAAAACCATTACGATGGATGGCAACAAATCCGTTACCGCCACCTTTGCTGACATCCAACCGGAAACATTTACGTTGACTACCGGTGTTACCGGCTCCGGCAGCATTACGCTGATTCCATCCGGCGGGGTGTACGAAACCGGCACGGTCGTTACGCTGGCAGCAGTAGCGCAGGAAGGATCGTTTTTCAGTAGCTGGAGCGGGCATCTTACCGGCACTACCAATCCCACGACGATAACGATGGATGGCAATAAATCCGTAATAGCTAATTTCCAAGAAATTCCCCCGGAAATGTTTACCCTAACGACCGGGGCGGTTGGCTCGGGAAGTATTGTGCTAACGCCTCCCGGTGGGGTTTATGAAACCGGAACCGTGGTAACGCTCAACGCAGTACCGGCAACCGGGTTTGCATTTAGCAACTGGTTTGGCGACATCACTGGCTCCACCAATCCTACGACGATAACGATGGATGGCAACAAATCCGTTTCCGCAACCTTTAGCGAATTGCCGCCGGAAATGTTTACCTTGACGGCTAACGTTGTTGGTTCGGGTACTGTTACCCTCTCGCCCACCGGCGGCGTATACGAAGCGGGTACGATTGTAACGCTGACCGCAGCGCCTGCCGAAGGGTTCTCCTTTAGCAGTTGGAGCGGCGATTTAATCGGCAGCACTTCTCCGGCAACCATCACGATGGATGGCAATAAATCCGCGACGGCAACGTTTGTGGAATTACCGCCGCAAACATTTACATTGCCAACGAGCGTGGTTGGTTCCGGCAGCATTGTTTTATCTCCGGCAGGTGGCGTGTACCTGTCTCTTATACACATCTGACGCTGCCGACGAGCTTCTTGGTG
>CAXHHS010000150.1:0-10881 GCA_964015645.1 uncultured bacterium | reverse complement strand
CAGCCGTAACAAAACCCCCGCCAATTCTCCCGGAGTTTGATGCCGGTAATGGCCGTTAATGCTTTAGCATGGCGATTAAATGCTTCGTAATAAACGCCGATTTGAATGAGACAAATATAGTTCTCATAATTCCGGTTTAACCAAAAGACCTGGTCTTTCAACGATTTTGCCTTCCGCAGCGATTTATCCCCGCGGGTTAATTTTGAAGAAGATATTTGAAAATAGGTTTTTAAAAAAGGAAAATCTGCAAAAATGCGTTGCACGATTTGCCGGGTTTGCGCGTGCTTAAAATGTCCCAGGTAGGAATTAACGGTTGCCAGGCAATTATTCAAAACCCGGGAGTCGAAATGGTAGCGGGTGGTTTCTCCTTGTTGTTCCACCAATTGCTCCCGAAAGATTTTTAACTTCGCTTTTAAATTACCGATCACTCTTCGCCGCACCAGCATATATTCGGGGCGAATGATGAATCCCACAAAATCTACCCCGCCGGACACCGGGGCAATGCGGGTTGCACGGGGATTAATTTCCAGTTTCAACTTCATTTGCAGAAAGGATCGAATCCTGGCGTGCCAGTTTTTTAGTGTCTCGATATTTTTCGCAACCAGAATAAAATCATCAACATAACGGATATAAAATTTGTTGCGCCTGGTACGGCGGCACTCCCAAAAGGATTGGCAAATGAATACATCAGAAAGTCAAGCGGTTCGTATATTCAAACTATTACAAACGCTGCCGGATCCGCGAGATAATCGTGGTAAGCGCCATGGCCTGGACTTTGTGCCCTGTGGTGTTTTACTTGCGATTTTGAGCAGTCGTTCACGTCTGCTTTCTACCTGGGTTATATTCGCAATCGCATTGATTGGTTGCCAGAGATTACCGGGCATCCAGGATGCAAAGCGATTTCCCGCGCTCAATTCCCCAGGGTCTTGGAAATCGTTGATTGAGAACGTCTCAATATCGTTATTAGTGAGGAAATATCCTGTTATATCAACAATCGCTCCCTGCACTATACTAATGACACATTCAAAAACAAACCCGCTATCGCCAAAAGTAGTTTATAGATTTATGGTCGCTCTTAATCCCCTTTAATCTCCATCTTCTGAAACCGTATTTTACCCCCCTTTACCATATATCCGAAGTGATTAAATCCTTGATAAGAAGTAGGTGATTTCACTAACATCGGCACGCCATTGACTTCAATTTTAATCTCATTCGTTTCACGCAAAAAAGTAATCATAAACACGTATTGCCGCCGCCGGTCGATAATCTCAACTGGTTTTTGTGCTAACTCGCGATAGAGAATCTTGCCCGACTCGCCGAATGTCAATTCTCCGAAGATGACTTTTTTTCGGGATAGAGAATATCCGGCAGCCCAAAGCTGTAAACTATCTTCGAAAGCTTTACCAAAAGTGAAATAAGCATCGGCATCATCGTAAAGTTCCGGAAGCCACCAATCGCCTTTTAACCAAAAGCGAGACGGAAAATCAGGAGAATTCCGATGATGGAGGGAAATACCAAATTCGTTGCTGTGGGGCAATAAGACAATTTTATCATCAGTTCCGATGTAAAAGGAATCTACCTGGAATTTTTGCCAATCCTGGGCGAAAATAGTATGATAAATTAGAATGATAATGATGAATACAAGTTTGGGCATTTTAGATGAGGGTTTATCGTTGGCTGAGCAGAAGCAAAAACCTTCCGAAGGTTTAAAACCTTCGGAAGGTTAAGGAAACTAATTTTCATTATCGGCAGGCGCTTCTTCCGGCACATCTTCTACTTGAATGGTTATCTTCACTTTATCGGATGCACCGGATGGATCTTTTACAATAAATTCCACTTTGTGGTTTCCCTGTTGATCGCTGCCCGGCTTCCAGGTGAATTTACCGGAGCCGGCATCAAATTCCGCACCGGCGGGAAGGTTTTTTGCTTCCAATTGGAGGGTGCCGGAATCTTCTTTATCCGGGTCTTTTGCCTTCACTCTAAAATTGAGCGTCGAACCTTCCTTCACAGTTTTATCGCCGGGAGATTCGATTTCCGGGTCGCGGTTTTCATTGGCAATTTCAATTTCCACCTCTATGGTAGCTTTTTCATCATCCTTATCTTTAACTTCAAATGTTGCAGTGTAAGTACTGCTCTGCTCAAAAGAGGGAGTCCAGGTAAATTTACCTTTTGATTTTTCCAGCTTAGCGCCTTTGGGTAAATTTTTACCATCATATTTAAGATTATCTCGATCTTCTTTGTCCGGATCGCTTCCTTTAAGGCTAAAACTAAGCGAACGATTTTCCTTACCAACCTGTTTCTCCATTGCCGCTAATTGCGGTGGGCGATTAACATTTTTAACGGTGATTTTTACCGTTTGTGAGGCGGACATACCTTGCGGGTCGCTTACGGTATATGTTGCCTGGTAATCACCGGATTGTTCAAATGTTGGTGTCCAAAGAATACTACGCTCAGTTGGGTTAAATTGTGCTCCCTTCGGTAATTTTTCGGTTGAATAGCTTAGTTTGCCCTGGTCTTCGGTGTCCGGATCGCTGCCTTCCGGCAGGGTAAATTGCAGCTCGCTGTTTTCGGTGAATTCCAAATTAGGGGATTTTGGTAATTCCGGTGCACGATTTACATGTGCAATTTCAACAGCAACTGTTGTAGCGGCAGATTCGCCTGCGGGATCTTTTACTGCGAAATCAACCTGGTAGCTGCCACTCTGGCCAAAATTCGGTTTCCAGGAAAATTTTCCTGAGGCCGGGTCAAGTGAAGCACCCTGGGGCAATTCGGTTGCGGAGAATATTAATTTGCCGCTATCTTCCCTGTCGGGGTCGTTTGCTGCCAGGGTAAACTCAATGGCCTGGTTTTCTTCTCTTGCTTGTTGCCCCATCGCATCAAACTGGGGCGGGCGGTTTACATGCTCGACAACGATTTCAAATGATTGTCTCGCCTTTAAACCATCGGGATCATCTACAACCGCAGTTAGTTGATAATTGCCGGATTGTTCATAGCCGGGCGTCCAGGTAATTGAGCGGTTGGTAGAATCGAATGCTGCGCCTTCCGGTAATCCCTCTACGGAATAAGTGAGTTTTCCATCGTCCTCCACATCAGGGTCAGCACCTTCCGGCAATGTTAAACTACCGGCAGCATTTTCCTGAAAAGTGGCCCCGGTAACTACCGGCAGCGATGGCTCGCGATTTACATGGTTAATTGTTACCGTAAATTCTAACTCGTCGGTTAAGCCAGCAACATCCGTAACCTGAATATTGCCAGTATATTCGCCGCTTTGTTCGTATGTCGGAGTCCAGTTAAACTCGCTCGTTTGCTTATCCAAATTAGCGCCTTCCGGAAGATTTATGGCTGAATATGTTAATAGCCCGCTATCTTCCTGGTCCGGATCAGTTGCTTTAATTAAAAACTGAAGCGGGGCGTTTTCATCACCATTTTGTACCGAAAGCGCCTCGAATGCCGGTGGGCGATTAACATGGTTTACGGTTATGGAAACCATTTGCTCGGCATTTAAGCCGGAAGGATCTTTAACGCGAACAGTTGCCGTGTATTCTCCGGATTGATCGAAAGTAGGCGTCCAGGTTAGTGTTCCGGTCGCTGGCTCTAATGCTGCGCCTTCCGGGGCATTGTCAATTTCATAAAGGAGAGTACCGTCATCCTCCGCGTCCGGATCTGTACCGGAAAGTTGGATTGTTAATAGCTGATTTTCATCAACTGTTTGGGTAGCAACCGCCTCCAAAGATGGCGCGCGATTGACATGATTAACGGAAATAGCAACTATTTTTTGATTGTTCAACCCGGAAGGATCGCTGATTTGAAACGGTACATCGTATTGCCCGGATTGGTCGAAACGCGGCACCCAACGAAACGTTTGCGTTGCAGCATCGAACGTTGCGCCTTCCGGGAGATTTTGGGCGCTATATGTCAATTTGCCTTCATCTTCGACATCTGCGTCGCTACCGGAAATCGTAAATCGAAGAGAGTCATTTTCGTTAACGCTTTGCGAGGGAATTTCTGTTAAAACCGGCGGGCGATTAACATGTGCGACGGTAATTGTTGTGGCGCTGGAATGCGAATATTCTCCATCGGAAATGCTAAACGTAACGGAATAATCGCCGGATTGATCGTAGGTTGGCGTCCATTGAACCTGCCCGGTTTGCGGGTTTAAGGTCGCGCCTTCCGGCAGGCTTTCAGCAGCGTAAATTAATTTATCGGTATCTTCTTTGTCCGGGTCGCTACCGGTTAATTGAAAATCCAGGGTGGTGTTTTCTGCAACCGATTTAGCCGCTACCGTATCGATTTGCGGCGTTCGATTGACATGAATTGCATTGATTGAAATACTTCTTGTGTGTGATAGTCCATTTTCATCGGTAACGGTAAATCGAATATCGGGGTATTGGCCGGACTGATCAAATCCCGGTTTCCAGCGAAATACCTGGGAAGTGGCATCAAACGTTGCTCCTGACGGAAGGTTTTCAATCGAATAGATCAGTTTCCCATCATCTTCCGTATCGGGATCGCTGCCGGAAATTTGAATCACCAATTCCTTGTCTTCTTCAACGGCTCTATCGAGAACTTCTGCTAATTGCGGAACGCGATTAACGTGGTTTACGGTAATTGAAAACGTTGATGTGTCGCTTAATGCCCCGGCTGTCATAATTGCCATAATACCATTATAGGTACCGGATTGGTCAAAACTGGGAATCCAGGTAAACACTCGCCGGTCAGGGTTAAATTCTGCCCCCTTTGGGAGATTTTCCATTTTAAAACTTATTTTATCCTGGTCTTCCCGGTCAAAGTCTTCTCCCGCGATTTCGATGGTAAGTGGCGTGGCTTCATCAATAGTTTTTGAAGCAACCGCCGCAATAACCGGTTTGCGATCTCCGTGATAAACTGTAATAGTCGTCGATTCACGGTCAATGCCATTATTACCGTCATCTGTAATAAAATCAACAATATAAACGCCGGATTGTTCGAAGGTGGGATTCCAGTTAAAAGTGCGAGTTATCGGGTCAAATGTTGCCCCACTCGGCAGTTTTTCTGCGCGATATGTAATACGATTTTGATCTTCCTTATCAGGATCGCTAGCCGGGGGAATTGTAAAAGCAAGGGCTGCGTTTTCATCGACTGTTTCATTGTCGATTGGGGGTAAATCTGGCAGCCGGTTAATATGGTTAACGGCGAAGTTAATCGTATCGCCCACGCTTAGCTGCGTTTCGGTTTGTTCCACCACCCGGAAGATAACCTGGTTGTAAGTCCCCGATTGTTCGAATGTCGGTATCCAACTGAACAAACCGGTATTTTCAGCAAACTCCGCGCCTTCCGGCATGTTCGTGATTTCATATTTTATTTCATCTCCATCCGGTTCCGCGGCATTTAGCTGTAACGTAAAGGGCACATTTTCGTCGAGGGTTTGATCGTCGATATTTTCCAATACCGGCGCATTGTTGTGGCGCATAATCAGTGTAGAGGTGTTGGCAGCCAGAAATACGTAAATATCTTTTTTGAAGACGCCGTAGCTAATATCCTCAGTTTGGTAACGGCCTTCCAAAAAGGGATTCTCCGGATCAGTAATATTTACAATTTGCAAACCGATATCGCGATTCGCGAGATATACATAATTCCCGACCTTGTGCAAATTACCGACAAACCCAAGATCGCTAAAGCGTTTGATCGCTTTTGGTTTTTGAGGATCATTTACATCAACCACCAACACGCCGCCGGGGCCGTCGGCGACGTAAGCGATATTTTCGGCCGTTTGCACCATCATTGTATTAAAGCCGGTACTGAATTGTGATAGCTTTACCGGGTTTTCCAGGTCGGAGATATCATAAATAATCAACCCACCGCGTTTGGCAGCTGCAAAAAGCAAATTGTCTTTTTTATACACTTGCTGAATCCATTCGCCGGGGATTTCCAGCTTGATCGTTACAGGATTGTTCATATCGGAAATATCCATAATCGCAAAACCGGTATTCCCTAACGCAACAAATAGATTCGGGAATTCCGCAGCAACCCAAAACACATTTCCGGCAGGTTTAATGACAGCCGCCCGGGTAATTTGATCTTTGTTGGAAACATTATAAACCTGAACCCCGGTAGAATGATTGGCAACATAAGCGTAATCGCCGTCTACAAAGGTGTTGAATGATTCATCGTCGCTGTTTAAAAACGCAATCTGGCGGGGATTTCGAATATCGGAAATATCTACAATTTGTAACCCGGCCCAAAAATTGGTGATGTAAAGGTAATTTCCGACAATGTTAATCTGGCGAACGCCATCATTATATTTAACACGGCCTTCCGGCGGCGGCACAGAAACAATCAACTCCGCTGCGGAACGCTGGGCATATACCTGGCTGCAAAATATAAGTATAATCGCAGAAAAGATTAGTATGGCGAAAACTTTAGGTAAAACAAACTTCATCTCAAACTCCCATATTAACATTTTTGCAAAGGCGAAATATGCACTTTGGTTTTCCCCGGTAATTATCGTTGCCTTTACCGAATATAGGAAGAAAACGCTCCATGTTTTTCTTCTCGCCTCTGTAATGTGTAGAATTTACAACATGTTAGCCCATAAATCAAGGTGACTTGTCGAAGTCATTTCGATCACCTTGTGCACCCACTAATATCGGCTAATAATTCAATGATCTTTAAAAATATGAGAAAAATCACTTGGGTAATTTGGGAATAAATGGTAATATCTGCATATATTTAATGTTTAAAAACAAAATTACCGCAATGCCGCACAAAATACTTGTAAACCTCCCGGAGGTTTCAAGCTAAACTTGAAATTAAGATATATGTCAAAATGCTTCGGAAAGCGGTAAATATGCTATATTTAAACCTCCGGGAGGTTTACGCTATACAAAAAAATTAAGCTTCCAATGTCAAAAGATATTCTTCACGGCACGACTAAAATTTCAATCAAAGGATTTTTAATCGATATTGATGGTGTGCTCTATGTCGAACGCCAGGTGATTCGTGGCGCGGTTGAGGCAATTCAATATCTTCAAAAAAATGAAATTCCATTTATCCTGGTAACCAACACCACCCGAAAAAGCCGCTATTCTTTACATACAAACTTACAAAGATTGGGTTTTAAATTAAACATAGAGCAGGTTTTTTCCGCACCGTATGCTGCTGCACAATGGTTGAATGAAAAAAACGTTAATTCGATTAACCTCTTCTTGCGCGGCGATACATATAGAGAGTTTAAGGATTTTAGAATTACCGCTAACAACCCGGAATATATTGTCATTGGTGATATTGGCGAGGACTTGACATATAACAATTTAAACCGCGCGTTTCGCCTGGTATTGGCCGGAACGAAAATGCTTGCCCTGCAAAAAAATCGTGTTTGGCAACGCAGTACCGGCCCGGCAATTGATACCGGCGCCATTGTAGCCGCATTGGAATATGCCACTCGCAAAAGGGCGACTGTTATCGGCAAACCCAACGCCGGATTTTTTAAACAGGCCGTAAAGCAATTAGGGCTTCCGCCGGAAAATGTTGCTATTATCGGTGATGATTTTGATGCCGATATTGAAGGCGGTGCAAATGCCGGTCTTTATACCATTGCCGTGCAAACCGGCAAATTTCAAATTCAAAAACGCGGTAAAAAAGACAGCTTGCCGCACCAGGTGTTACGCTCCATCGCTGACCTACCTCGCTGGCTGGAAGCGCAACGGTAGTCGATAGTCAAAGTAGGCAGTAGGCAAAGTAAGCAGTAGGAAATTTCGATTATTTAATATATCTACTGCTTATTTTGCTTACCATCTGCTATAAGGGAGGTTTAGAATGTTAAGCAGACTACTATCCATAATTGTTATACTTACCTTAATGGGTTGTAATACCAACAATCCTGAGCAAGAATCGATCATTTTTAAAATAGAGCAGCATCGCAAGAAAACAGATCGGAATTTTAAGATCGGTAAAAGCTCGCCATTGTTGCCGGAAGATAAAAAGGAGTTTACCGGTCTCAATTACTTTCCCATCGATTTAAACCTGCGCTTTGAAGGCCCTATCGTAAAATATGATTCGATGATCGTCGATACCATTATTGCAACCGGTGGAGACCGGCGGGCAGCGGCGAAGTTCGGTTATTTTAAATTTGATTATAAAGGCAAGGAATACCGGCTGCAAGTTTACAAAATGCTGCAAGCGGCGCCCGGGTTCGATAAACATCTTTTCCTGGGATTTAGCGATGAAACTCGCGGTAAAGAAACCTATGGCGGCGGCCGCTACATCAACCTCAGCGAAAATGATGGCAATTTTTACGTAGTGGATTTTAACATGGCATATAACCCATATTGTGTCTATAATCCCGGGTATTCCTGCGCAATTCCCTCGACGGAAAATCATTTACCGTTTGCAGTAACAGCCGGAGAGAAGAATTTTAAGGAGCATTAAGAGCGGAGCAGGAAGGAATTCCATATCAAACACTGGTATCAAGTATTTTGCATAAATTTGTTACCGATCAATTCGTTGATCAAAATAACATATTAAAAAGCACACAATTGCTAAAGCATGGTTAAACCGAATCAGGGTATTTCCAATATTTGTGCGTAACTGCACGCCAAGAGATTCAGCATTCAATGGTTCACACTTTTCGATAAAGCTGAAGAAAAGTGCAGCTTACGCATATAAATGTGAACTTTTCACACGGAATTTTATACACATATTTTCGTTTTTGAAATAAAAGATTAGTTTACTAAGTTACCTCTGAATCTAGAACCATTATAAAGAGATAAAAATGGTTTTAAAAAGCTTACCCTACATATCTCGCTCCGAACAAGAAAAAGAGTTAGACGAGTTTTTACTAACCCATCTCAATCCTCGCTCTAGCACGACTAAAAGTGTTTTAATTAGTGGCGTTGTCGGAGTTGGTAAGAAAATGTTAGTAGACAATGTTATACAGGCAAACGATCAATTGAAAGAATATACTTGTATTGAATTTGATCTGAAGAAGCAGCAATTAAAAAATTTTAATGATGGAAAACATCCATTGCTAAAGAAATTATTTATCAGCATTAATCAGGTAGCTATAGCAGGTATTCCAGAGCCAATAACAAGACTATTGCTTACTATTGTTACAACCCCAATTTTCACAGAATGGCTTTTTAAGGAAAAATCAATTCCTAATTTTTCTAATCTTCAGGAGATTGAAGATTTCGTCTTTTTACATATCGAAAATACTCCTACGGTGCTAATAATCAACAACTTTGATTTATATCCAGAGCATATTCGGTTTTTGGCGCACTTAGTTGAAGTAAGCTATCAGCGACAAATCTCTTTTGTTGTGATGTTATTATTTGACGATGAAAAAGAAAATGCTCACGCTGCTCTAAAAAATATTCGGAAGTTTAGAGCCAATGATCCTATTTTTCATATCCACATACCACCCTTTACACGAGAAGCCTGTATAGCAAGTTTAAGCCCACTTGGACTTCCAGAAAATTGGATAAATATATTGCATCAATTTTCCAGTGGCTATCCTGTCATTATGAATTATTTATGGAAAACACTACAGAAAAAAAAGCTCTTATATCTAACTCGTCACGGATGGACAGTTCAAGATGAAGAATGGCCTATTTTCCCAAACAATTTAATAAGAGAAGCTCTAAATAAACGATTACGACAATATAAAATTGATATACCTCCGCAATTTCACGAATTGCTACTTGACTGTTTATTTCTTTCCTCAGCAATGGGAGAAACGTTTATCCCTCAAGCAATCACTGAAATAGCGCTTCCGACAGATAAGGATTATACAAAAGATGAAATCGAGACATGGGAAGATATCTGGTTTGAATTTTTAGAATACAATGATATTAATACTACTCCCATGGCAGTTCCTGTTAAGGAAGAAAACAAAATCAAATACGTACAAAGTGAATCTATTATGTACTCACTCTATGCTTTTTCGGATCCGAATTTGCGTATCATATTACAACATGCAGCAAAGCAATTTTGTAATCCGCTTCAAAATGACGCAAACTTCAAGCTGACCGAGAAGTCTTTAAAAATTCTGAAATCAGAGAGACTTCCCGATAAAGTTGTAGAAAAGTTAAAAACAATAAAAAATGAGAAGATTACAGGCAAGGATAGATTTATTGAAGCCCTCAAATTAACAATAGGGGATGAGCCAACTGAAAGGTACGAGTCACTGTTTTTGAGACATGCCAGAGATGAAAATGATATTTATAGGGGATTATCCAGGCTTGATAGCTGGCTGGAGACATATTTCCAAAAAGAATGGCGAAAGCAGGTATTGCCATATCGGATAACTATTAACCGCACACTATGGAAACATACAATTGCTGATTCGCTTTATAAACTCTATTATATGGATCAGCTTCGTAACCAACTTCATCAACGAATTGAAAAAGAACGATATCTGGTTCGGGCAGGAAAACTTCCTGAAGATTTATATTATTTGTTATTATGGAATGCTGAAATACTGGAGGAAAAATATCAATATCATGAAGCCTTAGCAATAGGATTAGAGGCCAATTCTTTGGTAGAAGAAAAAACTGTAGAGCTTAATGAGGAAAATTTGGCTAATCTACGGAACCAATTAGGAAAGTTATATCGTTTGAATGGAAATTATCCCAAAGCAGAAATCTATCTTCAACAAGCATTGACCATACGTAAAAAAATCTTTGGATCAAAGCACCCTGATGTGGCAAGCAGCTTAACCGATATAGCGGCTTTGTTGTTTGATCAGGGTAAATATTCCGAGGCCGAACCACTTATTCGCCACGCACTCAGAATATTCGAAGCGCGGTTGGGCATTGAGCATTTGTCTGTCGCAGTCTGTCTGAGCAATCTAGCGGCTTTGTTGTTTGATCAGGGTAAATATTCCGAGGCCGAACCACTTATTCG
>CAXHHS010000149.1:0-10889 GCA_964015645.1 uncultured bacterium | reverse complement strand
GATTGATATAATGCCAACCCTGTGCGAAGTCGCCGGCGCAACATACCCCGAAATTTATGATGGCAGAGAAATAACACCCGCGCAAGGCAAAAGCCTGTTGCCTTACCTGCAAAATGTTGAGGCCAAAGCCGAACAGCGAACGCTTTACTGGCAACACGAAACCCACGCCGCTATTCGCGAGGGGGATTGGAAATTAGTAACGTCTGATGACCGCGATGACAGCGCCTGGGAGCTTTATAATTTTGCCGATGACCGCAGCGAGACCGATGCATTGGAAAAGCAGCATCCAAAGATTGCAGATCGGTTGCTGGTGAAATGGCGGCGTTGGGCAAAAGAGACCAATGTGCTTCCGTTTCCGGAGGATCGCGGCAATCTGAAACGGGTTCCCTGGCCGCCACGGCCCTGGCCAGAGAATAATGATGATGAATAAAAATTGTAAAAATATAAATTGTAAAAATTTCGGCTTGTAGAGACGTTGTATGCAACGTCTCTACAAAAACAATTATATGGAGAATATCATGTTCAATTTCATCCACCAATGTTCGAATAAGCATTTATCTGCTATCAAACCCGCCGGTCATTTTATTATCATAATTTTCCTGATCGGATTTTGCGGTGTTTTTTCAAGCTGCGCATCTAAAACCGCGCCCGAAAAACCCAATATCATCCTGATCCTTACCGATGACCAGGGCTGGACGGATACTTCGGTACCGATGATGAAAGGCCGGGAGGATTCTAAAAGTGATTTTTACCAGACACCCAATCTTGATCGACTGGCAAAGGCCGGAATGGTTTTTTCCAACGCTTATGCGCCGGCGCCGGTATGCAGCCCTACTCGCTACAGTATTTTATATGGAAAGACGCCTGCGCGGCTTCATCATGCTACCCTCAATAAAAATGCGGCAACGCCTGAGAAAGAATTGTCGCTCCCGAAAATGATTAAAGCCGCCGATCCCAGTTATATCACGGCACATTTTGGGAAATGGCATCAACCCACCAGTTCCCCGGAAGATGCCGGCTATGACGAAAGCACCGGCCCAACCGGAAACGGCGAGGGCGATTGGATTTCTCCCGGGGTTCCCAATCCGCCGGATGATCCCAAAAGGACCTTTAGCCTTTCCCGGAAGGCCTGCGAGTTTATGAGCAATCAGGTTAAGGCCGACCGGCCGTTTTTTATGCAGGTTTCCTATTATGCAGTGCATGTTCAAAATTATGCACTGGAGAAAACCAAAGAGAAGTATCGCAACATGAAGCCGGGTAAAAAGAGCAATCCTCGCGACTTCGAGCTGCCCCCGCCACCACTCAACCAGGGCATGGTGGCCTATGCTGCAATGGTAGAAGATTTGGATACCGGCTTTGGAATGATTCTCGATAAGCTCGATGAGCTTGGCATCACCGATAATACCTACGTCATTTTTACCAGCGATAATGGCGGCGGCTTTCGTGGAAACGAGCCGTTGCAGCGGGGTAAAGCGGATTTATGGGAAGGCGGCTTGCGCGTGCCAACCGTCGTGCGGGGGCCGAAAGTTTCGGCGGATACTTATTGCGATGTTCCCATCGCTGGTTGGGATTTTTTTCACACCATCGGCGAAATTATCGGCAATACCAATCCGCTGCCGGAAAATCTTGATGGCGGCAGTTTGCTTGAGGTTTTTGAGAAGGGAAACGAAGGTTCGGTAAAACGCGGTGAGGAAGCGCTAGTATTTCACTTTCCCTGGTTTAATGGTGAGCCGGAATCCGCAATCCGTTTAGGGGATTACAAATTGATCAAAAATCTCGATTCCCGCGAATTGTGGTTATTTAACCTTGCGGAAGATATCGAAGAAAAGAATAATCTGGCAGAAGCGATGCCGGAAAAAACCAACGCCCTTCATAATCGGTTAACATCTTATCTCGAAAACGTCAATGCAGAACATGTGATGGATTTACGGAAATGGCGGCGCAAGCAAATGGTTGAGCAGAATATTCCGGAACAGGAGAAAAAACGCAAAGAACTGCTTGCAAAACTCAAAGCCGCCACGGGAACCGAAAAGGAAGAATTAACAGCCCAATTGAAAGAAACCGAAAGGTACTTAAATTGGTTGAAGGGAGAAGTTGTTTTCACGGATGAACGTTCTAAGCTGCATGAAAATTAGAATGTTTTCAGAGTTCAAAATAAACAGAAAAAAAGATTACCACCGGTTCATTATCTGCTTCAAAATCATGCTGTTCGGTCTGGCACTGACAAGCGGTGCAGATAGAACTGTTGATACGAATGATCCATCAGATGATATTCTTGACCCGGGGGAGGCTGGCCCCTTTTTTTGGATTTCAACCAATGGCCCGAATAACGGTGAGGTGCTTTGCCTGGAAATTGATTCCAGGGGATTCCTTTTTGCCGGGACCAGGAGCGGCGGTGTATTTAAATCGACGAATCAGGGGCAGACCTGGAATGCTTTTCGCCGTGATCTTCCGGGAACTGCGGTACATACACTGGTGATCACGAGCCAGGGAATGCTCTTCGCCGCAACCAATAGTGCCGGCCTTTACCGTACCCATATCGATACCCTCAATTGGCGTCAATCCAACCTGAACGATACGACCGCCCGGGCGCTAGCAGTGAATTCCCAGGGACATATTTTTGTTGCAACGGCGAATGGCGTGTTTCGGTCGCAAGATGACGGCCTTCGTTGGGAAAGAAAAAATAGCAACCTGGATGGGATTAATGTCATTTCTTTTGCTATCAATTCCGGGGATAAAATTTTTGCCGGAACCACGCAAAACGGTATATTTACTTCGATGGATAACGGCGAATCCTGGGAGCAAAACTCATTCGGCGTCGGCAGCGTTCCATCCATTTCGTTAAACCGTTTTGAAAATGTTTTTGTCGCAACCACCGGATTCGGTGCATTTATTTCCGAAACCAATGGCGATACCTGGACTGTGCCAATCGATGGCTTCACAGCAGATACGGTGTTTGCATTTTCTTTCAACTCTGCCGGGTTTGGATTTGCCAGCGGTGCCGGTATTGGGGTTTTACGTTCCGCAAATAATGGGTTCAATTGGGAATCGTTTAACGATAGTCTTGCCGTAACATCGGTGCTGTCACTGGTATTAGACAATGATGAAGTTTTATATGCCGGAAGCGCCAATGGCATTGTGTATCGCACAACCCGCACAACGATTTTACCTTAAATAGTGAAAGCACAATTTTATGAATAAAATACCATTCGGCAATACCGAAACGAATGTTAGCCAAATGTGTTTGGGAACGATGTATTTCGGTAGTAAAACAGATCCGAAAATATCTGTGAAACTACTTGACATGTATTATGAGGCTGGCGGAGCATTTCTGGATTCGGCCAACAAGTATGCCTGCTGGATTGAAGGCTTCGCAGGCGGAGAGAGCGAGGCGCTAATTGGCAAGTGGATGAAAAGCCGGGGCAATCGCCGGGAAATGTTTGTCGCCACTAAAATGGGATTCGTTCATCCGCCGGATGTGGAAAAAGGATTGGAAGGCTGGAAAATCATTCAGGAATGTGAAAAGAGCCTGAAACGCCTGCAAATTGAAACGATAGATCTTTATTACGCCCATTGTGACGACCGCAATACGCCAATGGAAGAATCGCTGGAAGCATTTGACCGGCTGGTAAAAGACGGCAAGGTGCGCTACATCGGCGCCAGCAATTTTTTAAGTTGGCGATTGGAAGCGGCGCATTGGATCAGCAAAAACAATCATTGGGCGGAATATCAATGCATTCAACAAGCCCAGACCTATATTCGCCCCATGCCCGGCCAGGGAAACCCCGAAAGGGAATCTGGAAGGGAATTATTCGATTACTGCCGCTCACGAAACACGACCCTTCTGGCTTATTGCCCGCTCCGCCAGGGGGCATACACTCGCCCGGATCGCCCCATTCCCTGGCCAAGCGCGGATACCGATGCCCGTTTGCAAATGCTTAACACCATCGCGAAAGAAAAAAATGCCACAGCGAATCAGATCGTTTTTGCCTGGATGATGCACAGTAATCCACCGGTAATTCCTGTAATGGCGGCCAGCACACCGGAGCAGATGCAGGAAAATTTGGCCTCGCTATCGGTCAGGTTAACAGATGATGATATGCAACGGTTGAATGAAGCCTCGGCATAAATTTAAATAGCAAATTGAATTCAAATTTGGAGGAGAAATGGGCGGAACCATTAAAAAACGTACACTTGGCAAAAGTGGATTGGACATCACCGAAATTAGCCTGGGTTTGTGGCCTATTGGTGGTGAAGGTTGGGGTCAGGTGGAAGATGCTGAAAGCCTTAAAACAATTGATGCCGCGCTGGAACTGGGGGTAAATTTTTATGATACCGCCGATGTATATGGCTTTGGGCACAGTGAGAAAATTCTCGGAAAAGCCATGAAAGGCCGCCGGGATAAATTCATCGTTGCCACCAAAATTGGCTGGATCGGTTTCGATCATGAAAAGCAAAGCAGCGCTTACACAACGGTTGACAAAGTGGTAGAAGTAGTGGAATTGGCGCTAAAACATTTGCAAACGGATTATGTTGATCTGATACAAAGCCACATTAATTTTCGTGACAAAACGATGGAGACAATGATCGAAGGGTTTCAGAAGCTGCAACAGGACGGAAAAGTGCGCGCCTATGGCGTCAGCACCAGCAACTTTGAATACCTTCAGCAATTTAATGCCGATGGCAAGTGCGCATCGCTACAAATTGATCACAGTATTTTGAACCGCACCTCCGAAGCAGAGATCTTTCCGTACTGCATGGAAAATAACATCGGCGTGCTGGTTCGCGGGCCGCTGGCAATGGGGATTCTGACAGGCAAGCTAACTCCCGATTGGGAATTCCCCGACGGCGATTTTCGCCAGGCCTGGCAAAAAGATCCTGAACGGCATAAAATCTTTCTGGAAGATCTTAAGAAAGTAGAAAAACTGCGGCCGTTGGCCAAAGGGAAAACAATGGGGCAGCTTGCATTACTGTTTTCTATTGCTCATCCGGCTGTCACCGCATCGATTCCGGGGGCCAAAACGGTGCAGCAATTAGAACAAAATGTTGCCGCCGCGCATCTCCCGGCCTTGACCGAAGAAGAATGGCGGGTTATCGATTCTCTTTCTCCCTCCGGTGGCGGAAGAAAGATTTGGCCGGCGTAGAAATATGCTTAATGATTTAACCATCACGAGAGTGGTATGTTTTAACTTAACCAGCCATCGCCCCAAATTAGTGGGCAATAACGCTGTTGGCGGCGTGCACAACGACCGCGCTAGCGAACGCCTGGTGCGGTTGTTCACCAACGCCGGGATTGAAGGCATCGGGCGTTGTTACGTGCCGCAGCAAATGCTGAACGGTCTGCTCGGTAGAAATCCGTTTGATTTTTACCAGGCGGAAGAAAAACGGATGCAAAGCTCGCTGGGCGTTCATACGATGCCGTTATGGGATTTGATTGGAAAGGCGCTTAACAAACCGGTTTACGAGTTGCTGGGCAATAAGGGAATGGATCGCGTGCCAACGTACGATGGCTCTATTTATTTCAGCGATTTGCTGCCGGAATATGCCGGAAATTTTTCAGACCGGTTTAAAAGGGAAATCGATATCGGGCTTGAGCGCGGTTTTCGGGCGTTCAAAGTAAAAATCGGGCGCGGCTACCGCTGGATGGCGCGTGATGCCGGCAATGCTCGTGACATCGAGGTTTTAAATATCATTCGCGAGCACGCCGGGCCGGATATTCAGATTGGAGTTGATGCCAATAATGGGTATGATTTTGATCTCACCAAAAAATTCCTGCCGGCAGCGGCTGAACTTGATCTGTTGTTTATCGAAGAAATGTTTCCTGAAGAAATCTCCCAATGCCTGGTAATAAAATCCATCATTGCCGGAAATGGTTGGAAGATGCTTCTGGCAGACGGCGAAACACATAGTACACCAGTAGGGCTTAAGCCTTTTATTGATGCGGAGGCGATTGACGTTGTGCAGGGAGATATGAATACCTTCGGGATTGAAGGCATTCTCCTGGAAACCGCCTGGGCAAATGGAAAATCGGTGAAGATTGCACCGCATAATTGGGGCTCGCTTTCAGGGTTTTATTTGCAATGCCATATTGCCAAAGCCATCCCCAATTTTTTTATGGCCGAATGCGACCCGCTGGACAGTGACGTGCTGATTGCCGACGATTATAAAATTGAAAACGGTTTCGTAACCGTTCCGGACTCTCCCGGTTTTGGATTGCGAATTAATGAACAGCAGTTTGCCAATTCCCCGGATGTTGAAATCTTGTTCGACCTAAGTTGTAACTGATGTTACACGCTACCTACAAATGTAACCTGGACTTGTCATTGCGAGCCGCCGGATGCGCGAAGCAATCCCTATACTGCGCCTACAATGAGATTACTTCTGCGAAAGACGCCTCGCAATGACAGGGCGACGTTTTCTTGTTGCTGAGTAACAACAGTTATAACGAATAATGGAACAAGTTTAGAAAAACCTCCCTTCCAAGTATGATCTCACCATTATATCAAAAAATAAAAAGCGGAGCACAACAATATGAGTAACCAATCGCACTTTCCAAAAGGGGACTATACCCCGTTTGGCTATCTCGACAATCCCTATCACAGCGCCGTGTTAAATCGCAGCGGAATCATTCGATCCGTGCCGCCGCTTGGGATGGGATTTTGGGTAAGGGATTTACCCTGGCCGTACGGGAACGGTTTCGGGCATCGACGGGTACCCAACTACCTGTCTTTTTTGCACTTAAGTATCAACATTGATGGCATAACCCTGCATACTTCGGAAGACTTTACAAAAAACGACATCGAACTTACTTCCCGCTATCACACCAAGTTAGTGATGAGCTATGATTTTGAATTTCAGAACATTCTTATCAATGCCAAATATTTTCTTTCTGGTGAAAATTCTATTGTATGCATACTTGACGCAACAAATCATTCCAGTGAAGATAGGGATATAACGCTTCATGCCACCAACATCTACGGCTTCCCGGTACTTGATTTTTGGGGAAACGACGGCCTGGTTTCCAATTACAATTCGAAAAACGATATTGGGGTTAGCAAGGTGTGGGCATATGGTGATGTGATGGTGATTGGTGCAAATCGGCAAAGTGTCGCGCATAAGGCACTGGATTCGGATGACCAATGGGATGATTTGATTAGTAAAAATGATCTTTCCAATATCGAGGAGGTGCAAACACGGTTTCGCGCCGGCAGTGATCATATTTACAATGTGCTGAGTTATCGGCTATCGGTTCCGGCCGGTGCATCGGATCAAATAATTATTTCACTCACCCGTGGAAAAAACGAACTGTGGGCGACCAACGAATTCTCCAGCACCGTTAAATCAGCACCCGAAATTTTGGATGAAAAATTAAATGAAGATGCCCGGTTTTACAAAAGCACGCCGGTTCTGGATGGCGATTGGCCGGATCATTGGAAACACGGCTGGATTTATGACATTGAAACCATCCGTATGAATATTCGCGAACCGCTGGGCATTTATGAACATCATTGGGATGCCATGCAAGTACATACGCCACGCGCTGTGTTGGGTGAAGCCGCCCTCGATAGCTGGTGCTTGAGCTTCTCCGATATGACACTTGCCAAAGATGTGATGCTGGGAACTTTTGCAGATGCCCCGATGCCCAATGTGCCCTGTTCCCGGGAAGACGGCAGCATGAACATGATTTGCGCCAATGGCAAAGAATGCGGGACTGCACCGATTTGGGGCCTGCCATTCCACGTTATCCGCTCGATGTATCTGCGGGATCGCGATGATCATTGGATTAGACAACTCTATCCCCATTTGAAAGCCTTTTTGGAGTGGTGGCTGGAAAATCGTACGGATGAAGCGGGCTGGTTTCATGCCACCTGTAGCTGGGAATCCGGGCAGGATGGTTCGAAGCGTTTTTTGGTAGACAGCCACGATCCCGGCGCTGCAGCGGAGTTTGTGCGCACTGTAGATATTGAAGCGGCGATGGCCAACGGCATGAATAACATGGCCTTTTTTGCAGAAATTGCCGGAGAGGTGAAGGATATCAAATACTGGAAAAAACTGGCGGATAAACGCATCAAAAGCACCCGGTCGATGTATCACGATGGCTGGTATCGCGATGTGGATGCGCGTAACAATCAGCCTATTATCTTGAAAAATGTCGAAGCCTTCGGAAAAGTGCAGGAGAATTATTATGATGTGATGATGTTGACGCCCGTGGCGTTGGGTATTTCCACCCCGGATCAGAACGAAGGCATCATCCCGAAATTCGATCATTTCAAGGGTCATAAACTGTTCTGGCTGGAGTGGCCTTCTTTCTGGCAGATCTTTTCCGAGGCCGCCTGGAATGCCGGTTTGCGTATGTTTTTGAGCGAGCTGGTTGTCGATGTTGGTGAACGGACCTATGAACGTATTGACCGCCGTGAACTGCTCTCTGTGCGAAAATTTGATACCGGTCTTCCGGAAAAATACAATTACCGTATTCCCGGCGTTTCCATGGAATTCTGGCCGATAAAGGAAGACAATCCCGGCGGCTGTGAAAACTACGGTTGGGGAGCGACGTTTCCCACGCTGGTTATTCGCAATGTGATCGGTTTTCGTGAAATTGACCGCTTGGATAAGGATCAATTTCTGCTGGCGCCGGCTTTAGATAGCTCGCTTTTTAAAATCGGAAAAACCTATTCTATGCTGAACCTGAGCTATCGCGGTGCAAAGATGGATGTTCATTACACCGTTTTGCCGGAGAATCAATTACAAATTACGCTGAATGGCACTTTTGCCAGCCCTGGGTCAATCAACGTTAAAAATGAACAGAAAAAGACCATTGCTTTCACTCGCGGTAAAAAGAATTCTTTTAAGATCAATTTTACCGGAGAAAACGGTGGGATGTATACCGTCACTTTTAACTCCTGAAGTGAGATTTTTGGCTAATACTCCTTAGTATATGTGAAAAATAACTTGTGAAAACTCATCCCCCCGGCCCCCTTCTCTTTCGAAGAGAAGGAGGAGAAAAACTCCCCTCTCTTTGATGATGTTTGATTAAATAATCGGGCAACTTCCCATTAACACCGTGGCTTCAGCCCGGTGATTTAGAAAGCGTTCAAATTTTTCCTGAAACCGTTTCAACGGTTTTGTTACCCGATTAAATATTCAAAGACTATGCAAGAGAGGGGCTGGGGGTGAGTTGGAAGTTTCATAACTTATTTTTTGAGTTTTACTCAAGCAATCATGTATGTAATAGGAGCCATCTATTTAAAATGGCACAGGCCGAAATGATATCTGCCATCATTTTATTCTCTAATCCTTGAAACTCCTACCGAATATATTGCCAAACGATGATAAAGGTTTTTGTGTGAAAATTGTTATTGTGCATAAGATGAAGTCTTATTTTTCAATACCACTACGAATTCTGGTGCTCTTCCTTTTTTCTGTGACCAGTTTTTGGGCGCAATCCCATACGAGTGGTCCTGACGATGTTATTATCAATCTTCAGGGCACGTATGGGGAATCTGAGGTTAGCCTGGATATCGACGGCAAGGTAAGAAAAGCCCGGCTGGATGCCTTTTTGGAAAAATATCCGCACATCAAGATGCGATATGGCAGCATACCACTGTTAATCGAAGGCATGGGACACGAATCCCATTTACTTCTGGCGATTGCCGGCGGAACGGCACCGGATATGATTGAATTTAATTTTCGCAAATCCGGTACCTTTGTCGAAAAAGGATTTCTCTTTCCGCTTGATGAATGGATAAACGACGAAATCACTGCTGCGGAGGCAAAAGCCCAGGGCATCTTTGATGACAACACCATGTACAAAGATGAACTGGAGAAAAGAGTGCATCCCAAGGCCATGGATGCACTTTATACAAAAGGGCCTGACGGGAAAAAACATTATTATTTCCTACCCTGGAAAAACGAAATCCGGGTGATGGCCTATAATAAAATCCTCTTTCGCCAGGCCGGGCTGGACCCCGCAAAAGATGTTCCTAAAACCTGGGATGAACTGTGGGAAATTGGAAAAAAACTGACCAATCCAGATAAAGATCAACATGGATTTTTTGGTACCAGTCCCACAGATCTTTACCTGAGTTGGGCGGCTGCGCCCGTATTCCTTTCTATGAATCCAACCAGGGTTACCCGGGATCCCGAATCCGGTGAATGGCGGGCTGCTTTTAATGGCCCGGGCGTGGCGGAGGCGGCTGATTTTTGGATTAAGCTGGTCTCCAAAGAATGGGTTCATCCGGAAACCGGCAAAACCGTTCGGGGCATTGGTAAATATGGCGGTGATGTGGACGTCTGGGTTCAATGGTTTCGAGATCAGGTGGGATTGATTTTTCTCCACGCTAATGACATTCTTTTAAATAGCAACGTCTGGCTCCAAAACCGGAGTTATGATCAGGTCGGTATTGCCCCGATTCCCACTGCTCCTAACGGAAAAAGTGTATCAGAACTTAATATCACCTTTGCAGGCATTACTGCCACAGTTAAAAATCCGGCTGTCCGTGATGCCGTTTGGAAATTTATTCGATTTCGAGGCAGCGAAGAGGGGATTAAAATTGCCGTCGACACCTATGTAGAAAATAACTACGGCCGGTTCATTATGCCGGAATTGCTTGAGAAATTTGGTTATGACGAATATGTCGATGAAGTGCCCAAAGAATGGGCATCGGCTGTCAAGCATGCATTCGCTAATAGTTCTACCGAACCATATGGCAAAAATACTCAGCACATTTACCCGATGATGACATCGCCGGTTATAAAGGCCCTGAATGAGGATTTGGCCCAGAATCCCGACGAGGAATTCCGCCTCCAACGCTTGCAGGAGTATTTTGACGAAGCAGTGATTAAAACCTGTCTCTTATACACATCTGACGCTGCCGACGAGCTTCTTGGTG
>CAXHHS010000148.1:0-10916 GCA_964015645.1 uncultured bacterium | reverse complement strand
TTAATTTGGGTGCTCTCAGCCTCGGAATTCTCCTTTCCCGACTTGTGTGCAGAGAATAGTTCGAGGGGGGGGGATAAAGGGGGATGCCATCAATTGTGATAAACACAAATTACGTTTTTGCACTTCGACGCTTTTTGACATCTCCCTAACCCCCTTCGAAGGGGGAATATCTACGCTATCAATTTAGAGCTATCCAAGCAACAGAAACATACCTGCTGATAATACTACCACATTAGTTTCCTCCTTCCCTTTGTTAAATGATCCATTTGCCGTAAATTACCACGCTTATTTGAAATTTAAACCTTCGGGGAGGTTTACGAATTCATTTTAATTTGTGAGGGTTTGGATGGCAAAAATGGGTCTACCAAAACGGTTCTCGGCGTTTATCATCACCCAAAGCTTGGGAGCGTTTAATGACAATTTTTTCAAAATGCTCTTGCAGCTTTATATATTGCAAGTATTGATAATGGAAAATGCCGAAGGCGTAATTTCCGACGCTGCCTTCCTTTTCACAATTCCCTTTGTCTTGTTTGGCCCCTGGTCCGGGTATCTTGCGGATAAATATCCCAAGTCATCCATTATGCGGATTGTAAAATTTGCCGAGATCGGCGTAATGCTATTGGGTGCGTTAGCGTTTTACCTGGGAAGCGTTAACATGATGTTAGGCGTTTTATTTTTGATGGCAGCGCAAAGCACTTTTTTCAGCCCGGCAAAATATGGCTACATTCCGGAAAGCTGCTCCCCGGAAGCGGTAACGGCTGCCAACGGGGTGATGGAAATGAGCACCTTTCTGTTTATCATTTTGGGAACAGCTGTAACCGGGCCTTTGCTTTCCCTTCATGATAATAATGCGCTGATTGTGGCGTTATATTGTATTGGCGTTGCCGTGTTAGGATCGGTTTCGGCAATTTATATCAACCCGGTTCCGGCTGTTGGCACCAAAGAGCGTTTTCCCTGGAACCCGTTTTCCGGAATTTGGAAAGATTTAAAATTTTTAAAGCAGCAAAAGCCGCTTTGGCTGGCGGCCCTGGCCAATAGCTACTTTTGGATGTTAGGATTTATTTTTCAAACCAACATTTTGATTTATGCCAAAAATATGTTAGGCGAGAGCAGCAGCGATAATGTGAAACTATCTATCCTTCCGGCATTTATCGGTATTGGCATTGCTGCCGGTTCTATGCTGGCCAGCCGCTGGTCCGGTAAAAAAGTAGAGCTTGGCCTGGTTCCGCTGGGCGGATTGGGTATGGCCGGTTGCGGTATGGCATTGTTTTTTACAACCGCCTCTTATACGGTCTCCTCGGTTGTTCTATTGCTCGCCGGTATATTTGGCGGACTTTACATCGTGCCATTGTATTCTTATTTACAGTATTATGCCAACCCAAACGAAAAGGGTCGGGTGATGGCGACCACCGGTATCCTTAACGGCCTTTTCCTGGTGCTTGGGGCGCTAATTTACCGTTTATTGGCAGTGGAACTGGCGATGCCGGCGAATATCATTTATTTGATTTTGGGAGGGGTAACCGTTTTTGCTGTTATTTACATTTGCACTGTTATACCGGAGTATTTTATTCGATTTTGTTTTTGGCTATTAACGCATGTTTTTTATCGCATTAAGATTGTTGGCGAAGAGAATATTCCCTTTAAAGGCCCGGCGCTATTAGCTCCCAACCATGTCACCTATATCGATGCCTTTATTTTAGGCTCCACAATGCAGCGATTCATCCGTTTTCTCATGCTAAAAAGTTTTTATGAATTCCCGGTCTTCAAATGGATGCTCAAAATTATGAAGGCGATTCCCATTGCCCCGGAAGAAGGCCGCGAATCCGTTGCCAAAAGCCTGGCGGAGGCGAAAGCAACACTTCAGAAAGGCCATGTTGCTTGTATTTTCCCGGAAGGCAAATTGACTCGCGATGGTAAAATGAACGAGTTCCGCCCGGGATTCGAATCTGTGATGAAAGGATTGGATTGCCCGATTATCCCGGTGTACATGGAAAACCTCTGGGGGAGCATCTACAGCTTCGAAAGAGGCCAGCCGATTTTTAAGATGCCGTATGGTATTCAACGTAAAATAACGGTGTACTTCGGAAAGCCGCTGCCGCCAAATACGACCGCGGTAAAATTGGAAAAAGCAGTTAGAGACCTTATGCCGGGAACACGTTTGTAGTTCAACCTTTAGGCTGGACACGCTAAAGCGTGAACTACGAACCACCATAAAAATACCGTTGATTTACGGAAATCACCTCCCTATATTTTCACCAAAAAAATGGTCGCCCATGCTTTCTATGCGTATAAAAACGCAGTCTCACGAGATACCGTTTTATGTTGGCCAAAACCTTTGGGAAACGCTATCTTCGTACCTGCAAAACAACTTTCCGGCTCATTCAATTTTTGTGATATGCGATTCTAATATCGCAAACCGGTATACGGCAACCGCGGAACAATATTTAAAGGCTCATCCATTCTTTCGGGAAATTTTGGTTTTCCCGGCTGGCGAGCAGTATAAATCGCGAGACCAAAAAGACCGGCTGGAAGATTTGCTGCTGCTGGCAAAAGCCGGGCGAGATTCGGTCATCATCGCAATGGGCGGTGGGGTTACCGGTGACTTGGCGGGTTATGTCGCGGCAACGCTGTTGCGGGGAGTTCCGCTAATTCATCTTCCCACCAGTCTTTTGGCACAAGTGGATAGCAGCATTGGCGGTAAAGTCGGCATTAACCACGCGACCGGGAAAAACTTAATCGGCGCTTTTTACCAGCCACAGGCAGTATTTTGCGATGTTGATTTTCTGAATTCGCTGCCCAATGAGGAATTTTATAACGGTATGGCAGAAGTCATCAAATATGCCGTGATTTTAGATGAGGAATTATGGCACTGGCTGGAAACGGAAAGCGATCAAATCCTTCAGCGGAATGTCGATGTACTGAAAAAAATCATTACGCGCTGCATAAAGCTCAAAATCAATGTTGTAGAAGCTGATGAAAAAGAAACCGGTTATCGCAGCATTCTCAATTTTGGCCATACAGTGGGACATGCAATCGAAAAATTAACCGTTTACCAGGTTAAACATGGGTTTGCCATCGCCGCGGGAATGAAAATCGCTGCGGCGCTTTCGGAAAAACACCTCAATTATCCCCCGGGTTATGTAAAACGCCTTTGGCAATTAATCGACCGATTTCAATTAAACCGGGTTCAACCCAACCAGTTTTCAATAGATGAATTATGGCAATGCATGGTGTCTGATAAAAAAGCTCGCCGGCAAATCCCCCGATTTACTTTAATGAAATCCCCCAAAGAACCGGAATTGTTTTACCCAATCGAAAAGCAGGAGTTGGAAAATGCCCTCACCTCGCAATAAACTCTGTATCAGCCTTTTGCCGGAATCCAACGAGCAATTAAAAGAATGGATGCCGGATCTACAAGATATTGATTTGGTTGAAGTTAGAATCGATCACATACCGAAAACCAACATCAAAACAATTCGCACATTAACTGAAAAACCATTGATAATTACCTTGCGCAGCGAAAAAGAAGGTGGCTTTTGGAAAGGGGATAAGGGTGATTATTTAAAAATTTTGCGATCAGCAATAAATGCCGGCGTTGATTTTATAGATGTGGAATTTAAGCTCGCAAAGGAAGTTCTACCCAAATTAAAACCCGGCTCAACTCAAATTATCCTTTCTCAGCACACCGAATCCACCAATAGCAGTTTGTTAAAAACGCAATTTGAAGAAATGCTCACCGTAAATGCAGATGTCTACAAATTAATTTTTACTGCCGAAACGCTGCGCGATAACATTACCGCGTTGGAATTAATCGATTTCGCAAAATCCAAAGGCGTTAAATACGTTATTCATGCCATGGGCGACGCCGGAGAAATCTCCCGCATAACCGGGGCGGTTAAAGGCAATGAATGGACATTTGTTGCCAGGGAATTTAACGAGGAGACTGCCTCCGGGCAGCTTTCCTTTCGGGAAGCAAAGAACTACTATTTTCTTCCCCAAAAGACATTTGCCCCCCGATTGTTTGGCCTCATCGGATCGCCCATTCAGCAAAGCCGCGGATGGCGGTTGCACAATCGCCTTATCCAGGAAAAAATTGATCAAAAAGCAATCGAAAAATCCAGCAACCTGCTTTATGTAAATTTCCCCGCCGAGCACCTGGATGAGTTTTGGCTGGATTGGAAAAATCATATTCACGGGCTTAGCGTTACCATTCCCTACAAAGAAAAAATTATAAAACACTTAACGAAAGTTTCGACAGAAGTAAGAATATCCGGGGTTTGCAATACCGTTATAAAAGACGGGGAGCATTGGATCGGTTATAACACAGATTTAATCGCCATCGAAATGCTTTTACAACCGTTTAAAGAAATGCTAAAAAATGGCGGTTTAATTGTCGGAACCGGCGCAACGGCACGCAGTGCGATTGCTGCACTTAAACGGTTAAACGTGAACCCGATTTTTGTTGTCGGTAGAAATTCGGAGCGCGGCAAAATGTTAGCGAATGTATTCGGCGTCGACTATTTGCAGGAAGATGAAGTTCATTATGCCAGCGCCTCGGCAATTCTCCAAACGACCCCGGTTGGCATGGTACCGTACACCGACCAATATCCCCTCGGAACCTCGCTTTTCCGAAAAGATCGTGTTGTTTTAGATGTTATTTATAACCCACCCGAGACTCGTTTTCTAAAAATTGCCAGGGAACGCGGCTGCAGTACGATTTCCGGCGAAGAAATGTTTGTGCTGCAAGCGACGAAACAATTTGAGCTATTTACCGGCGTTCCTGCAACCCTAGCGGAAGTCAAAAAAATTTGGCAGGCGGTTAAGTAACCGAAAAACGCAAAAAGTTGTTCGCCGTTCCCCTTGATGTTTATGGATTTGTTCAATATATTCGATTCGAACAAAAAATAGCTGCTTACTTTTAGATGATTTTGTCTGCAATTTATTGCATCTCTATCAAAGTTATTTATCAATCAAACCAAATAGGAGCATTTTATGGCCGATTCGGAAGAAATTAAAGAAACGGAAGAAATTTCCCAATCCGGCCAAAGCTACAATAAGGCGGATACAGGTAAGCGGCTTATCGCCGGGTTTATTGATGTCGTTCTTGCAATAGGATGTGCTGCTATTTTGGGGTTGAAGATTTTGGGTATAGGGGGGCTTATCGGCGCGGCTTACATGTTGTTTCGGGATGGTTTAAATTTGGATTTTATGGATAATCGTTCAATTGGCAAAAAAATAATGAAACTACGACCGGTGACGATAAATACTGAAAATATTGACTTGCTTACCTCAGTAAGACGAAATTGGATGCTCGCATTAATCCCGCTTAGCGTATCTCTAATCGGTATTATTTTTTTCGGAACAATTGCTTTTATAATTTGTGCTGTGGAAGTTGTTTTAATACTTACCGATGACGAAGGCCGCCGTTGGGGAGATAAACTCGCCGATACGAAAGTCATCGAGGTCGAAGACTAACAACCCGCATTATTCACTATGAAGTTGACCGCATAGCCAGGCTGTAACCAAACGGTATCCATTATTTTAGCCACGGATTTTCACGGATGATCACGGATAAATTCATCTAAATGAAAAAATCCGTGATCATCCGTGCGAATCTGTGGCTAAATTCTTCAGAAGATATTAATATGAAAAAAGCCCGTCGAATTGTATTGATCGGTTTTCGGGGTGTGGGAAAAACCACCATCGCAAAACGGCTTTCGGAAACACTAAATTGGCCGCGAATATCTACCGATGAGTTGATCGAAGCCCGCGAGAACATGAAAATCCCCGAGATCGTAGAAAAAGGAGGGTGGCCAAAATTCCGGCAAATTGAAAGCGAAGAAATTCGAAAAGCTGCTGAAATCAACCACTGTATTATTGATTGTGGCGGCGGCGTTGTGGAAAATCCATCCAATATGGAAATATTGAGCAAAGATTCGCTTATTGTTTGGGTGGATGCAGCGATTGATGATATTTATCAATGGTTAATGCAAATGGGAGATCGCCCACTGCTAAATCAACCGAATATACGCCAGGATATTGAAACAAACTACCGGCGGCGAGAAAAGCTCTACCGCCAGTATAGTACAATTTATGTAAATACCTCAACGGAAAGTTTTGATACGATTTGCCAAAAGATTGTTGAAATTAGCACCTGAAATTAATGTAATTAGCTACTAAACTTCCTTATCTCATCCAGTTGCGCTTCCGCTTGCCGCTTAAACCGGCTGTCCGGATGAATTCCGCGAAATGCAGTTATTGCTTTCTTGAATTGGCCGCTAAATTTATACGAAAGCCCCAGGAAGTATAATTCCCGATCATCGGTCGTAATATTAAACGCTACGGCAACTTCCCGTGCTTTATTTAATAATTCAACTGCCTGTTCTTGATAATAGGTGCGATCTTCAAAATTTAGAGATTTATCCTTTTCCGTGGAGTATGCCAGGTGCGAAATGCCACTTAAGAAATAAAACTTTTGCACTAATTTTCGAGTGCCTTTTACGAATGCAATCTCCTCCGGTGTATAGGCTGAAAGCGGGTTTTGTGCCCATTTTTGCAAATCTTTTGTGAGGTCCTCTGCTTGCCCCAACCGGTCAATAACCCCTTTGTAATTTCGATCTTTGTAAATTAGCATCGTCGCTTCGACAAAGTTCCCTAACACCAGGTACCTTCCTTGCGAACTTTGGGGAAGGGCGCGAAATGCTTCTGATGACCGAAAATTATCCGGGGAAAATTCATAAGGTAGAGTTTCCTTCCAAATGCCGGCATACGGCGGATAAGCAGGAGGGCTTAAGAATACGACCAATAATAAAACGGCAGCCAAGGCCCCACTAAGCGCCCACCGATACCTGGTGATAATCCCTGGTATTTTGCTAAAGATTACTTCAAAACGACTCGTTGCTACCGGGCGGTAAACCGGTTGGCGAGATGCAGCCGGTTGCGGTGTTTCAATTGGAGGCGCTTCTTCCAGGATTTGTGAGAGCAATTCTTCATCCGATTTAATTTCAATTCCATATTCTACTGCTAATTCAGCAAATTCTCCTGCATCCAGGCGGGGTGCGATAAAAGACAGTTTTTGCAGGATTCGACGATAAGAATCTGGGGAAAATAACAAGTACTCTAAAAAAACCTGGGCATCTTCGAGATGGGGATTGGAAATAATTCTCCGAATTATATCTTCTAGTTCGGTAAAATTTAGTTCATGTTTTGTAGTGGCTAATTGAGATGTATCTACTTTTGCACGGCATTCGCGGATGATGTGAAATAACAGTTCGTATACCGGGTCTTCCGCTGTAATTTTATCGATTTCCGAACCGGCAACGGCATCCTTGTGGCCGGCAATGTAGGTGGTTATTTTTTGATGGGGCAATTTCATTTGTGATTTCATAACAACTTTATTCTCCTTTTACAAATTTCATTGGTGTTCCTGATTGCATTATTCACCCCCTCCTCTCAACATAAAATCGTGCTTCTCTAACCTTTGGTTGTATCAAAGTCCTGTGAGCTATGGTAATAGCTGCGCATAATATCGCTAAAATGTTCAAAATAGTTCAAATCGTTGTTTAAGTTTCGATATAGTTCATCAATATGATCGACCGTGAAGTGTGATGCAGCGGCAGAATTCGGAAACAGGTTCAACAATAAAAAATCGATGGCTTTTTCAGTATGAGTTTGGTCAGCATTGTGGCCAAGAATTGATAAGTTGAATGAGTCTATTTTAGAATCGGGATTGCCGGATTCATTCAAGCGATTTTGTAAATAGGCAAGCAAGTCTTTTTCCGGAGTGGATAATAGTTGCAAATTTTCTTCCCTCTCACTACTATTATCAACATTTTTCTCCCAAAAAGCCAATACTTTACCCAGGGTTTTCACCGTTACTTCCATTCGAATTTCTTTCTGTCCTTTCGCATTTTTCTACTACCGTTTAATACGACAGCTTTTATAAGGGAGACAGGTAAAGAGAAAATTCTCTCAAAGTTTTTACTTTTTTTAAATTTCTCCGTCGATTCCATACTCGCGCAAAATTTCTCGCATTCTATATACAGAATTATCGATCATTTTAGAGGTGATTTTTCCACGATACCCCGGTAAACTCAAAAGCATTTTTTTATCAAACCTACCCCACACACTCAATAGGAACAGGTTGATATCGCGTTCTTTTTTACCGTGAGAACGGAGCGTTGCTACAATCGATTCGTAAAGTTGGCCGCTGCTATCATCCGCCATTTCATTTATCGTTTCGTGCATTTCTTCCGGGTCAAGCTCTATATATCGCTTCAGGTATTTTTTCATATAGCGAGCCGTTGCATGATGGCAAATGGTTATCAAATACCAGTGAAACTGTTTTTCATTTTCCGGGTTACGAAAATTCTTTAATGCACGGAAATCATTCTCACAAAGAATATTGATCACCGAACCAACCACGTCGTTAACCACTTCATTAAATTGAAAATTAAGGCGAGCAATATTCCAGTCTTTACAGCGTATTGTTACGTTATAATAAATAAATTCCTTATAACGCTTCATAAAAACAAACCAGGCAGCCTGGTGTTGGAGGGAATATCGGTCGCAACAATTTTTAAGGAGTACGGGAAGTTTAAAATCGTCCATAGCGTTAATCGAATTTCCTCTTTATCCAAATCTCCCGAACTCACTTGAGGTATGTATAACAGTATTAAAACCAAGAGTTTATATCGAATTGGATCCCTCAAATCCTGCCCAAGTTAAGGAAAGGGAGGTAAAAAACAAATATCTTTTGCGAGATTCTTGTCAATATCTCCGAAAATGTTTATACTCTTTCATCAAACCAAATTCGGAGGAAACGCTATGTTAAAGAAGGTTGGTTTAGCCAGTTTGGCCATTTTTATTACGTGGTCTGTTTTGGATTTTGTAATTCACGAGCTAATGTTAAAAAGCTCCTATCTTTCCCAACCGCAACTTTGGCGGCCGGAAGCCGAGATAAAAATGTGGTTAATCAGTTTGGTAGTATTTGTTTCCGCAGTTTGTTTTGTTTATGTATATGTTCAATTTATTTCTCCTAAGAGTATGAATGTTGCTGTAAAATACGGTCTAATTTTTGGAATTGGCGCCGGAATGTCTTTTGCTTATGGAACCTACGCGGTTCAGCCGGTACATTACGGCATTGCATTAACATGGTTTTTAGGAACCGTTATCCAGGCCACAATTGCCGGTGTATTATTGGGGTTGTTAGTAAAAGATTAATACCAAAGCCCTATTTTTTATTAGGAGGAGGTGCCACTGCAAATTATCATTTTCTCTCAGGAGGAGTGCTAAATGATAAACCGCGTGGCATCCTATTTTTCGGAATCATTTCATGTTCAGGTTTATTTTAGCATTTTTTTGTTTAATGATAACAGGCAGTGTGTTTGCGCAGAATCGGCCAAATATCATTTTTATTATGTCTGATGATCACGCCTACCAGGCGATTAGCGCTTACGGCAGTCACCTGGTTAAAACGCCCAATATCGACCGCATTGCAACGGAAGGTATTCGGTTTAACAAGTGCTTTGTAACCAATTCGATTTGCGCTCCCAGCCGTGCGACAATACTTACCGGTAAATATAGCCATATTAATGGGTTACGCGACAACCGTGACACATTTGACGGCAGCCAAACCACCTTTCCCAAACTGCTGCAAGCGGCCGGATATCAAACCGCAATTGCCGGCAAATGGCATTTAAAAAGCGCTCCTACCGGTTTTGATTTTTGGAAAGTGCTCATCGGCCAGGGTGATTATTATAATCCCACCTTTATTGAAATAGGCGATACCGTTAAACACACTGGTTATACGACGGATATCATTACCGATATGGCGATTGATTACCTTGAAAATCGCGACCGGGAAAAGCCGTTTTTCCTGATGTACTACCACAAAGCGCCGCATCGTAATTGGATGCCCCATCCTCGCCATTTCAGTTTATATAAAGACGAAGACATTCCACTGCCGGAAACGTTTTATGATGATTATGCAACTCGCTCTCCGGCAGCCAAAGAACAGGATCAGGAAATTGGCAATATGTTTCTTTCTGTCGATATGAAGTTACAACCGGAACATTACGAAAAGGAAGATGGCAGCGGCGGCCATGCCGGATTTGACGCCGAGCAAGCCTGGGCAAGAAACTACAATAATTTAACCGATGAGCAGCGCCAAAAATGGGATGCCCACTACCAGCCGGTTGGAGAAGCGTTTAAAAAAGCAAAATTAACCGGAAATGCCTTAAAAGAATGGAAATACCAGCGCTATTTAAAAGATTACCTGCGATGTGTTGTTTCAGTAGACGAAGGCGTTGGCCGCGTTTTGGATTACCTCGACCAAAATAACCTGGCGGAAGATACCATAGTTATTTACACCTCCGACCAGGGATTTTACCTCGGCGAACACGGCTGGTACGATAAACGATTTATGTACGAGGAATCTTTCCGCACCCCGCTGGTGATGCGCTATCCGAAAGAAATTCCCGCCGGACAGGTGAGCGATCAATTTGCATTAAATCTCGATTTTGCCCAAACCATTTTGGATTACGCTGGTGTAAAAGCGCCGGATGATATACAAGGTGAATCGCTGCGGCCAATTGCCGGCGGCAAAACTCCTGAGAATTGGCGAACATCAATTTATTACCATTATTATGAATACCCGCACGGCTGGCATAACGTGAAGCGCCACTACGGTGTGCGCACCGACCGCTATAAACTAATTCACTTTTACAATGATATTGATGCCTGGGAATTGTTTGACCTGAAAAAAGATCCAGCGGAGGTAAATAACGTTTATGGCGATCCGGCTTATGCGAATATTACAGCAGAGTTACATGCCGAATTGAAAATACTGCGTAAAAAATATGGCAGCCAAACCACCTTTCCCAAACTGCTGCAAGCGGCCGGATATCAAACCGCAA